>CAYTNO010000062.1:0-8770 GCA_964439125.1 uncultured Woeseiaceae bacterium
ATCTTGCACGCCGTCCAGCATTAACAGCAGTAGCTTGCGCTCGCCTTCTTCCTGAAGGCGTGCCTCAACCAGCGAGCGCAGACCCGCCTCGTCTAACAACGTACCGCGCCTGACCTCCGCCACAATGCCCTGGTGGCGTACTTCTCCGCTTATCTGCTTCAGCCGCGCACGATTGGCGGCCTGCACCTCAATGCCGCGACTGTTCGCCGTGGCGATAAGCGCTGTAACACGCGGATTTGCAGTTTGGTATTCAGCGTAGACGCGTCGCACTTCAGTATTGGCCGTTGCAAGCAATTGCTCGACTGCCCTGAGACCCGTTACGTATTGTGACTTGCTCATCAGACTGGCCTGAAGTCGATCCGGCGCGTGTCGAGATCGACACGGTGGACTTTGACCCGCATGGATTCACCCAGTTTGTATGTTTTCCCGGTTCGCTCGCCAACCAGATGCTGCGACCCTGACTCGTAGTGGTAGTAGTCATTGGCCAGACTCGTAACGTGAACGAGCCCGTCTATCAGCAACTCGTTGAGTTGCACGAACAGACCGAAGTTCGTTACGCCCGTAATCACTCCGTCAAATTCCTTGCCAACGTGGCCATCCATATACTCGCACTTGAGCCATGCCTCAACGTCTCGCGTTGCTTCCTCCGCGCGACGTTCATGTGCAGACGTAATTGCGCCAAGTCGCTCCATGGCACTCGCGTTGTAGTCATAGCGCCCGGGTTTGCCGCCGCGCAGGATGTGGCGGATCGCGCGGTGCACGAGGAGATCCGGGTAGCGACGAATTGGCGAAGTGAAGTGCGCGTATGCGTCCAGCGACAAACCAAAATGTCCGATGTTTGTCGGTGTGTATTCCGCGTGAGTCAGTGAACGCAGCATTGCCATCGAGATCGACGCACTGTCCGGTCTTCCCTTGACCTGGCTAAGCAGCTGGTTGAATTGACGCGGTTCCACATGATCCGGATGCGGCACCTTGAGACCCAGGGTTAATAAGTACTGTCGCAGCTCTTCAAATCGTTCAGGGTCTGGCTTCGGGTGCACACGGTATAGGCCGGGTATACGATTGCGGCGCAAGAACTTTGCAGCCTGAACATTCGCCGCAATCATGCATTCTTCAATTAAACGATGAGCATCATTACGCTGGACCGTCTTGATACTTACTATCTCGCCGGATTTTCCCAGCTCAAACTTCGTACTCGGAAGATCGAGTTCAATAGCGCCCCGACGCTGTCGGGCTTTTGCGAAGGCTTTGTAAAGTCCGTGCAAGTTTCGGATAGCGTCATGAAGTGGCTCCGGCACATCCTTGGCCGACTCGCCAGCGAGAAATGCGCCGACCTGAGCGTACGTCAGTCTCGCCGACGAACGCATTACAGCTTCAACAAACGTCGATTTCGTAACTTTGCCATCGCTGTCGATACGCATGTCGCAAACCATGCACAATCGATCGACTTTCGGGTTGAGTGAACATAGCCCGTTCGAGAGCACCTCGGGGAGCATTGGAACAACGCGGTCCGGAAAGTACACAGACGTGCCTCGTATCGTCGCCTGCTTGTCGAGTGCGGATCCAATCTGAACGTAGTGCGCGACGTCGGCAATCGCGACCAGAAGCCGCCAGCCTTTACCCGAGGGCTCACAAAAGACTGCGTCGTCAAAATCACGAGCATCGGCACCATCAATAGTGACCAGATCCATATCACGAAGATCAACTCGTCCCTTCTTCGCTTCTGACGGAACTGACTTGCCATAGGCTTTGATTTCCTCGCGAACCGCCTTCGGCCATTCGTTAGGAATGCTATGCGAGTGAATGGCAATGTCGGTGGCTATACCCTTTTGACTGGGATCCCCGATGACCCGCGTGACCCGCCCCGTCGCCTGCTCAACCTGTGACGGGTAATCCAGGATCTGAACGACAACATGCTGCCCGGGCTTCGCTGCGCCGGACTCGCCTTTCGCTATCAAAATTCTGTGCGCGATTCTGGCGTTCTCTGGAATAACGAGGCCGATGCCACGCTCACGAATGAACTGCCCCGCGACCTCTTGAGTACCACGCTCAAGCACTTCGACAAGGTCACCTTCGGGTTTACCCCGCCGGTCGACGCCAATTATTTTGATCGCAACACGATCGCCATGGAACAACGAGCGCATTTCGCGAGCCGACAGGTAGACGTCGTCGTCGCCGCCATCGTCCCGAATAACAAAACCGAAGCCATCGCGATGTCCGCTGACTTTCCCGGTGATCAAATCCAATTTCTCGGTAAGGCAGAACTCGCGGCGGCGATTCTCGATAAGCTGGCCTGCTCTGACCATCTTGTAGAGCCGGTCCGACAGCACGGTTCGCATTCGCTGCCCCTTAAGCTCGAAATGGCCGAGAATCTGTTCCACCTTCAACGGCTTGCCGGCTTCCTCGAGGAAAGCTAGCAATTCGCTACGGCTGGGAACAGAATGTTTGTAAGGTTTACTTTTGCGTTTGGTCATACTTAATTGACAGGTTGCACTCGCTTTGGATAGAGTGCGCTCCCTTGCTTAAAACCGAGATTGTACGCGGTTCTGACAAGCCCAGGTGGCGGAATTGGTAGACGCGCGGCGTTCAGGTCGCCGTGTCCTTACGGATGTGCGAGTTCGAGTCTCGCTCTGGGCACCAATAACTTGTCTCGTGCATCAGTTAGTTGGCACACGCAAAACTGACCAATAGGCGAAATAAAGATGAAAGACATCAGAGAGTTTCTCGCCCAGCTCGGCAAAGAGTTACAGGGCAGCAAGGACGTCGACAAAGAAGCTCATGAGATACTCGAGACTCTGCATAGCGATGTTGACCGGCTTGAAGAGTCTGGTAGTGCGGACGTCGAGTCGATGCTGGATCGCGTCAAAGAGCTGGAATCGAAATTCGCTGCGAATCACCCGGTTCTGGAACAGACAGCTCGCGAGCTTGCCGACGCACTAGCAAAGATGGGAATTTAGAAAACGCGATTGACCGCGTTCTCCAGGGCGTCGCCCTCTTCCGCAAGGCTATAACCGATGCGCATGTGTGGTTTGTCGATCGACATCAGGTGGGTCAGATCAATCGGAGTGGCAATCAGCACCAGGTCACAGTCTACGGCGTTCACGGTCGCCTCAAGATCGCGAATCTGCTTCTCGCCGTAGCCCATCGCCGGTAACAGGGGGCCCGTATCCGGGTAGCGCTCGAAAGTGGCGGCTATCTCGCCAACTGCCCATGGTCTTGGATCCACGATCTCTGCCGCGCCGTTTTGCCTGGCGGCAAGGACACCCGCACCGAACGGCATGTTGCCGTGCGTAGTCGTAGGGCCATCCTCTACTGCGAGCACACGTGCACCCTGGATCGCTGCACGATCCGGCACATCCAAAGCTGACTTCGCACGCACGACGATCGCCTTTGGATTTACCCTGCGTGCGTTCGTCTCCAACTCTTCAATGCTCGCAGCATCAGCCGAATCGATCTTGTTGATGATAATCAGGTGCGCTCTTTCGAAGTTAACAGTGCCTGGGAAATAATCGAGCTCATCGCCAACACGATGCGGGTCTGCAACAACGATCCACAAGTCGGGCTTGTAAAAAGGTGTGTCGTTGTTGCCGCCGTCCCAAATAATCACATCGGCCTCAGCTTCCGCTTGTGCGAGGATCGCCGCATAGTCAACGCCGGCATAGACAATGACGCCGTCCCTCAGGTGCGGCTCATACTCCTCGCGCTCCTCGATCGTGCACTCGTGCAGGTCAAGGTCTGCGGGTGTGGCAAAGCGCTGTACTGCCTGTTTTGCCAGGTTGCCATACGGCATGGGGTGACGAACGACGATCGTCCGCTTGCCCAGGTCACGCAATATGTGGGCAACCCGGCGCGATGTCGGGCTCTTGCCGCAGCCGGTACGAATCGCGGTGATCGCGATAACCGGCTTCGTCGATTCCAGCATCGTTGCATCCACGTCAAACGTCGCAAACGTTGCACCCGCGGCCTCTACACGCCGCCGCTGTCCGTCGAGATACTCAGCGCTGATATCTGAATACGCGAAAATGACGTCATCAACGCCGTGTCGCTTGATTAGCTCTTCGAGTTCCTGTTCGTCATGAACCGGTACGCCGTTGGGATACTGACTGCCGGCGATTGAGGCCGGGTAGCGGCGCTCATCAATGTACGGAATCTGCGTCGCAGTGAATGCGACAACCTCGACATCCGGATTGTCACGGTAACAGCAATTGAACAGGTGAAAATCTCGCCCGGCAGCGCCCATGATGATGACTTTTCTTCTCATTTTTGGACAATACCAGCAATTCGTTCGACTTATTGTCGGTATAAACACGGATGGCTTGACGTACAGGGCTCGGATTCAGCCCACTGATGACCAAGCCGCAGGCAGCGCGCCGATCTGGTAGATTCTGTGCCTCGCTGAGATTGATTTTTGACTTTCGATGTTATGGAGAAGCGGATGTGCGATGAACTAACCGAAAAAGACAACGACGAGTACCTGCGCAAGAATCAACTGACACGACGCAAGTTCGGCCAGCATGGCGTCGCCGCCGCGATCGCTATGATGCTGCCGCCCGTGGCCAACGCGGTCGACGTCGTCGAACAAGATGTCACGGTCGATACACCGGACGGCGAGGCCGATTGTTATTTCGTACATCCGGCAAGCGGTGCGCACGCTGCAGTTATCGTATGGCCGGACATTGTGGGCATTCGACCAGCGTTTCGGGCTATGGGCAAACGGCTTGCCCAGTCCGGGTATTCTGTCCTGGTCGTTAATCCGTACTACCGTACACACAAGGGCGCTGTGGTACCGGAGGGCAAAACGTTTCGCGATCCGGGAATACGCGATTTATTGATGCCGCATGCGCAGTCATTGTCAGCGGAAACCTGTGTCACCGATGGTCGTGCGTTTGTCGAATACCTTGACCAACAACAGTCAGTCGATACCGCCCGCAAAATCGGCACGACCGGTTATTGCATGACGGGCTCCTATACCATGCGACTGGCAGCTGCCATTCCGGATCGGATCGGCGCGGGCGGCTCGTTTCACGGTGGCGGACTGGCGACGGATGCCGATGACAGTCCGCACTTGCTGGTGCCACAGATGCAGGCGGGCTTCCTGATTGCGATAGCCGAAAGCGATGACAAGCGCGACCCCGAAGCCAAGCAACTGTTACGCGACGCTTACGATGCTGCCGACCTGGAAGCAGAGATCGAAGTCTACGAAGGCACAAATCATGGCTGGTGCCCGCCGGATTCGGCGGTTTACCACGAAGCGCAGGCCGAACGTGCCTGGAGCAGACTATTGACCCTGTTCGAACGTGAGCTAGGGTGACAACGCACAATATCTATCAAGTTGACGCATTCACGTCGCGCCTGTTCGGCGGCAACCCGGCGGCCGTTTGCATACTCGACTCGTGGTTAGATGCCGAAGTCATGCAGGACATCGCGGCGGAGAACAACCTGTCCGAAACGGCCTTCATTGTTCAAAGTCCTTCCGGCTATGATCTTCGCTGGTTCACGCCAAAGATCGAAGTTGATCTTTGTGGCCACGCTACGCTCGCCGCCGGCTACGTTGTTCTGAATTTGCTGAGTCAGGATAGTGATTCGGTGTCGTTCAAGACAGTGAGCGGCACCTTAACCGTGCGGCGAGACGGTGAATGGCTGGCAATGGATTTTCCATCTCGCGTACCCAAACTCGTTGCGGCGATTGAAGCCCTCAGCGACGCGTTGGGAAAGGCTCCCACGGAAATACACATGTCGAGAGATATCCTTGCACTGTATGACGACGAAGAGACTGTTCGGGCATTGTCACCTGACTTCGTCAAGCTGGCAGCACTCGACGAAGGGCTGGGCGTCATCGTTACAGCGAAGGGTGACAACGTTGATTTCGTATCGCGATTTTTTGCACCGAAGGCCGGAATTTCGGAGGATCCCGTAACCGGCTCAGCACATTGCACGTTAGTGCCGTTCTGGTCTGAGAGACTCGGCCGATCGCAACTGCAGGCGAGACAAATATCAGAACGCGGTGGTGAACTGCTATGCGAACAAAGAGGCGATCGAGTAACAATAAAAGGCCAGTGCCAACTATTCCTTACCGGTACATTCGCAATTGATTCACACAACCTGTAGGAAGGGCTTCGATTCCAACCTATAAGTTAATACTTATACAAACAATAAATAAGATTGAATTTTATTTATCGTTGCAAGTGATACTTTCGCCGTCAGGAGACACGAATATTAAGCCAATATTCGGAAGCCACTCCCACGGAGGATATTCACGACATGTCCAAGCAACACCCTATCGTAGCGGTAACCGGATCCTCAGGTGCTGGCACGACTACCGTCAAGACCGCATTCGAACACATCTGTCGTCGCCTCAATGCCGTTCCCAGCATTGTTGAAGGAGACAGCTTCCATCGTTATGACCGTGCCAAAATGCGCGAGGTCATCAAGAAGGCACGCAGCGACGACGAAAACGTCAGCCATTTCGGTCCGCAGGCCAACCTGATTAACAAGCTCGCAGATCTTTTTGAGCAATACGGCAAGACCGGTACGGGGCAAAGACGTTACTACGTGCACAACGAGGAAGAAGCTGTGACGCATGAATGTCCAGCCGGCACGTTCACGCCATGGGAGCAGCTCAAGGAAGGAACGGACTTGCTGCTGTACGAGGGACTGCATGGCGCAATGGTCACCGAAACCCACGATGTCACTAAACACGCAGATTTATTGATCGGCGTTGTGCCCATCGTTAATCTCGAGTGGATTCAAAAAATACACCGCGATACGTTGCAACGCGGTTACGCCCCTCGCGATGTAACCGCGACGATATTGCGTCGTATGGAAGACTACGTGAATCACATCACGCCACAGTTCTCTCGTACTGATATTAATTTTCAGCGTGTGCCCACGGTAGACACATCAAACCCGTTTATCGCACGTGACATACCGACACCGGATGAGAGTTTCGTTGTCGTACGCTTCCGCGACCCGACCAGGTTCAATATCGACTTTCCATACCTGATCTCGATGATCAAGGATTCCTTTATTTCAAGACGCAATACCATTGTAGTTCCGGGCGGCAAAATGCTGTTGTCGATGGAGCTGATCCTGATGCCCATACTTCAAAAGATGTTTGCGGTGGCCAGGGACGGTTCCAAAAATTGAATACGGCCCACTTCGGTGACGGAAAACCCGCGGCAGTGATATTCGATCTCGATGGCACACTGGCTGACTCTGCACCGGACATCCATTACTCCCTGAACGCGGTATTGAATCAGCGTGGCTTGAACTCGATCGAGCTGAGCTCGGTGACTCTGATGATCGGGGGCGGCCCGGAGCTTCTTGTCAGGAGAGCTCTGGACGAGCTCGGAGCCGCTGCAGAAGCTGGCGAAATCGCCGAGCTGACCGCGGAATTCGAGGGCGCTTATCTTGAACACGGGAATGCGCTGACGAAACTGTTTCCTGGCGCTCTGGAATGCATTGCCAGGCTCGAAGGGCACGACATCCCGATCGGCCTTTGCAGCAATAAGCCCGAGCACATTTGTCATCAGCTGCTAACCGACCTCGAAATCCGAAAATTCTTTGTTGCCATACAGGGCTCGGGCACAGGCCTCCCAAAGAAACCGCATCCTGACCCTTTGCTCGCAATACTGGATCGCCTGGGTGCAAAGCCTGCGCAAGCTCTATACGTTGGTGATAGCAGAACCGACGTCGAGACAGCCCGAGCAAGCGACGTCCCGGTTGCGCTGGTCAAGCACGGCTATACTTCAGAGCCGGCAGCCACTCTCGGTTCAGACTGGGTTGTGGAAAGTCTTGCCGATATCCCTTCGATTTGGCAGTAAGCTACTTGCGAGTACCGGACAAGAGCTTCTCAGCCTCCTCAACCAGCAATGATTTAAACGCGTCGGCCGCCACGGACAGTCGTTTACCTTTGTGCATCACGACATACCAATGCCGCTGAATAGGCATGCTTTTTACATCCAACACCACGAGCTTCTTCAGTTTCAATTCTGTTTCGATCGCACCCTTCGGCAGTAAGCCCAAGCCCAATTCGGCCTGGACGCTTTGTTTTATTCCCTCAAGGCTGCCCATCTTCATGCCGGTGGTGAGCTCCAGTTTGTTCTCCCGAAAAAAACGAAGCATAGCGCCACGCGTGCCGGAGCCCGATTCGCGAGTAAGAAAGATTTCTTTTTCCAGTTCTTTCAACGCAATTTTTTTCTTCTTTTCCAGGCGGTGACCGGGAGGCGCGACGATGACCAGAGGGTTATTCATGAATGCGATGGCATCGACGTGCATCTCTTCCGGTGGCTGACCCATTATCGCCATGTCGACTTCGTTGTCGGCGACTTGCTTGAGCACCGATTGTTGCCGGGTGACATCCATACTGACGCCGACATCCGGAAATCGTTGATGAAAGACGCCGAGTAGTTTTGGCGCAAAATAATTTGCCGACGAAATGGCGGCAATTCGCAACTGGCCACCGGCAAGACCCTTCATCTTGTTTAATACGTCGTCCATTTCATCGACCTGCTGCAGTATCGATCGGGCATAACGAAATACCTCTTCGCCGGCAGCGGTTAGATGTATTTGCTTACCCAACTGCTCCGTGAGGGCAATCCCTGTTTGTAGCTCCAGTTGCCGCACCTGCATGGAAACAGCGGGCTGAGTGAGGTGTAGCGTTTCTGCCGCGCGTGTGAAGCTCAGGTTCTGAGCAACCGCAGAGAAGCACTGTAGTTGTCGAAGCGTAAGATGCATAAGTAACTCTTATGTTATACATAAAAAACAGTGA
>CAYTNO010000063.1:0-8719 GCA_964439125.1 uncultured Woeseiaceae bacterium
AGCCACCCGAATTCTGCAGCTCGCTGACAAGACCTACCGTTGTGTCGTGTATAAGCTGCGTATTTTCCGGCGTCATCTCCAAAAGACCGTTCAAGTAGTAGTAGCCCCACTGAAAGCGTGTGGCCGAACCCGTGGTCGACTCGTAGGCTCGTCTGAACCAATCGACGGCGGCTTCGGTGTTGCCAGCTCGCTGCTCTATGTCGGCAAGGCTAACCATGAAGTAGTACGGCGTTTTCGATATCTCTAATTCTGCAACTAACAACGTCTTCGCATCATCATCCATACCGGCTTCGTCCAATACATTGCCAAGCGCATTGATGATCGGCTGACGTTCGTAAACACTTGGCGTCGTTTCATCCGCCCACTGCACCATGTCGCGTATCTCGCTCTGTAATTGCGACGACAACTCTGCCTCTTCATCGTCAATGCGTTCAAATTCTATTTTGCCGATCAGGGTGTAGATGCGCTCCCGCGTGTAAACAGACTCATTGGCCGCGATACGGTCGAATGCCTGGTTATAACTGATCACCAACTCGTTGCGCTTGTCGCTGTCTGCGTCGGTCAACGCTTTGACGTAGTCAACGCCCGAAAAAAGTACCGTGAAGATATTGGCGTTAATCAAATCGTCATCGGTAACTAGCCCTTCAACATGCAGCAGTGCCTCAGATTTTTGCTCATCACTCAGCGGCACAGCGTCCTCTTCCGCAGTGGCAGCAGCTATCGCCTTGTCGAGCCAGCCGAAATACAGGATTGAGCGTTCCACTGCCATATCGGCAGGACACGCCTCGTACATGCTGCGGAATGTTGCGGTGGCGTCAGCATCGCCCAAAATGGTCGTGTCCTGGCCCCAGGAGTAGTACGCCAACAACGTGCAGTCGGCTGGAGCGAGGGAATCGGTCCCCGCCGAAAAACCGGCGACCAAATCGCTTGCTGATGAAGCATGGTTCAGCGTCAGATCCAGGACATTTGCATAGGCTTGCAAGTCGATGCCGCCCGGAATTCGCGTTAACTCGACGCCCTCTGAATCGAAGACGATCATCGTCGGGTAGCCGCGCACACCAAATTGCTCACCGTAGGCCTGCGCATTTTCGGTATCGCCGTCGAGATACACAGGAATAAACAATTTCGAGCGCTCAAGAAATTCGGGGCTCTTGAATATGGTCGCGCTGATCGCGTGGCAGGGTGGACACCAGACTGCGCCCCAATAGAGGTAAATCGGTTTCCCGGATTCTTTGGCCGTTGCAAACGCGTCTTCGACGCTGCCCTCGAACCAGTCAATACCCTTGGCAGGATCCAGCGAAGCAGCGGCCTCGGCCTTGACCTCGGGTAAGGGCTGCGCGGATTGTTCCTGGTCGGAGCCGCAAGCAACCAATGCCGCTGCTGCCAGAATAGCGAAATAGAGACGCATCATCATTGAGAGATCCCTGAGTGTGCAAAAGCGAAACATACACCAAAAAAAAGAGCCGGGCGATGCCCGGCTCTCTCATAAAACGTAGGGCAACTCGTCTAGCTGCCTTCGAGCTGAATATTCCAAATGTAATCTACATGCGGGCCACAAATCTCCGAAAATTCGTCTCCTGCCGCATCATCCTCAGCAAAAATAGCCGCGATGGCCTCGCCTCGAGCCTTCATCAACGATTTCACATCTGACGCCGTCATCGTTTGCAGTCTGCGAAACTCGCCGCCCACAACGTGCGACTGCCAGCCCCATGACGTCAACTTACCTTCCTCAACAAACTTGTTGAGAATCGGCGCGAAATGCTCATCGACGATTTCGTCGGCCCGATCTTCGCGGCTGATATCGCAGGTGTGGTAAACCGACATCCCGACTTTGCCACGATCCTCGCTGTTCGCTCCGTTTTCTACGCGCCAGATATAATCGTCATGGCGTGGACAAATGGTGCCGAACTTCGGACCGTCATCTTCCTCATCGGCAGCCGCACTATCGTCCGCCTCGCCGGAATCCCCAATGGCGTCGCTGCCATCCAAAAGCGCATCGATCGAATCCGCCTGGTGCCAGGAAATTCGCTGCCATTGGCCACCGGTGTGATGCGCCATCCATCCCCAGCCGGCGATCTGGCCGTCTTTGACTAATCCGTTCATTCGATCGGCATCATCCGCCATTATCTTATCGACTTGCGCTAACGGGCCACCGTCGCAATTGAAGTACGATGCGTATGTAAATCGCTCGGTTTCTTCCACCTCTTGAGCGACACACACGACCGCTAAGGCAGTCAGGCTGATCGACGCCAGCACTATTCTAATTATTTTCATTTTTTCTATTCCCCAATTATGTGCACAAATGTGCATCGGCGAAGTGTAGAGCAATCTCTACGTATATCTACTGATATACGGCTTGATAACGAATGTGAGTGGCTCCGGAAATTTTCGGCAAAACCAAATCTCTGCAGGTTGGCTACAATGAGCAGATGTCCAGGCTAAGAGAGTATTTGTCCGACCCGTCGATGAAGACCATGTACGACATGGTCCGCGCCGCAGGAGCGGTGCGTCCGATCTCGCTGGATATTACAAGCAAATGCAATCTTCGCTGCACCGGCTGTTATTACTACGCAGAGGAGATGGACAAAATTGATGTGCCCAGGGACGATCGCTCCTTCGACGAGTTAGTGCGTAGTGAAAAAGAACGTGGCACGAACTTCGTGACGGTTGTCGGCGGTGAGCCGGCGCTCGTGCCGGGGCGGCTGAAAAAGCTCTACGACAACTTCAAAATGAATGTTGCCACTAATGGTTTAATTAAAATTCCGTACGAGGGTCTCGAGAACATGCCGCTTGGCATTGCCATCTGGGGAGATACAGAAACCGACTCCAGGTTGCGAGCAGATGGCAAGCGAGACCTGTTCTCGATAGCGCTGCAGAATTACCGGGATGACCCGAGAGCTTTCTGGTACTACACGGTCGCGCCCGGACATGCACATGAGATACAGAATGTCGTAGAAAAGTGCATAGGCAACGGTAACCGCGTGCTGTTCAACTACTACAGCGACGTTTCACGGCTGGGCGGCGAACTGGATTTTAATCAGGGTTTCGATGCGGTCCGGAAAGAAGTCGATCGTATGATTGATCGTTATCCGGAACATATGTATACGACCCGTTACCTGAACCAGGTCATCACCAGCGGACGCCTCGACGGTGAAACCTGGGGATACGATGTTTGCACCAATCTGACGATCGACAACACCTGCAACAAAGAAAGACAGCAGAACGGCAAGCCGTTCAACAGGCATTTCCGCGCCATCAATGCAGACTTCACGACCACTCGTCGATGCTGTACAGGAATTCAACGTAACTGCGACTCCTGCTTTGACACCTGGGAGCACTTTTCCTGGATCATGATCAACATGCGCAAGCACCTGGGGTCCAGACGCGAATTTGCCGACTGGTTGACGACGATGTTCGCCTTCTACGTGGTCAACAGGCTGGTGGACTTTGACGCCGGACTGGAAATACTGCGAGGTCGCCTGGCCTCGGATGCATAAACAGGAAGGACACCACAGTCGAGGGGTGCCAGGCGGCGGAAAAAGGGCGTTCCGCCTCACTACCGTCATTGCAGTTGTGATCGCAAACATGGTTGGCACCGGGGTATTCACAAGCCTCGGATTCCAGCTGCTGGAGATTCAGTCGGGTTTCGCGCTACTCGCTCTTTGGGCTGTCGGTGGAGTCGCGGCCCTGTGCGGTGCCATGACCTATGCGGAACTCGGTGCCGCGTTGCCGCGTTCAGGCGGTGAATACAACTTCCTCTCGCGCATATATCACCCATCCGCGGGCTTCGTTTCCGGCTGGATATCGGCCACCATTGGATTCGCCGGGCCGTCCGCGCTGGCAGCGATGACCTTTGCCGCCTACGCAACCTCCGTGCTGGACGCCGAAGCCTGGCCATGGCTGCGTCCTGCGCTCGCCGCCGGGCTGGTCATCCTCCTCGGCCTTGTTCACGCCTCAAATCACCGCAACAGTGGCCGCACCCAGCTCGTATTCACGATCCTCAAGGTCGGCATCATCGTTGTCTTTTGCGTGGCCGCTCTGGCACTCGCCGGTGAGCCGTCGCAGCTCAGTTTCCGGCCGGTCGCCGGCGATGGCGCGCGATTCTTCAGTCCGGAGTTCGCTGTGGCGCTAATTTATGTAAGTTATGCCTACACGGGCTGGAACGTTGCGACGTATCTGAGCAGCGAACTTGAGAATCCGCAGCGCACACTGCCCGTGATTCTGTTCAGTGGCACGCTGGTGGTCATGCTGTTGTACCTGGCGCTGAACTTCGTGTTCCTGAGCGTCGCACCGATAGACGCCATGCGCGGCCAGGTAGAGGTGGGTTACATCGCCGCTAGTGCGGCCTTCGGCGAGGCCGGTGGCAACTTCACCGGACTGGTACTCGCCACGCTGCTTATTTCTACAGTCAGCGCGATGACACTCGCTGGCCCTCGGGTACTGCAGGTTCTCGGCGAGGATTTTCGTGCGTTGAGTTTGCTTGCCCGCACGAATCGTGACGGTATTCCGGCGATCGCGATCTACACCCAGACGACGCTGGCGGTGATCTTCATTTTGACGGCGAGCTTCGAGTCTATCCTCGTGTTTGCCGGCTTTACGCTTGCGTTGAACAGCTTCGTCACAGTGCTTGGTGTATTCGTTCTGCGCTGGCGTCAACCGGATCTGCCGAGACCCTACCGCACATTTGCTTATCCGCTGACACCATTGTTGTACCTGCTACTCACTGGCTGGGCGATAGGGTTCGTGCTCGTCAACAAGCCCGTAGAAGGCTTGTTCGGACTGGGCTTAATCGCTGCCGGCCTCGTGTTCTATTTCGTTTTCGCGCGCATTAACCGCACGTCATCCTGAGCGCGAAATCGCAATTATCATTTCTTGCGGATTTTGAGTCCGGCCATGTGTCGAGGCCGCTGCCACCTTTCGAAATATCACCTTGTTTGCCATCGAGCGCCGTCGCAACTAGCGGATCTGAACAATCAAAAATGTGCTAAAAGGGTTGTTAATCGGCTAACTAACGACGCCCAGGCGGCAATCTGATGTCAACAAAAAACCCTATCGAGCGACTGGCAGACGCACGTCATGAATTTGGTGAGCATGGCGGCGTCAATATGTCGATTGAAGCGAGCACTACGTTCACTGTCATGAAGGCCGGCACGATGCCGGAGCTGTTTGAAGGCAGAAAATCGGCACAGCAAGGGTGCTATCTATACGGACGGCACTTCAACCCGACGGTGTATCAGCTGAGCAAGCAGCTTGCCGCAATCGAAGGCACTGAGGCCGCGTACTGTGCGGCCAGCGGCATGGCGGCCATCTCTGCGGCGATACTGCAATTGTGTGAATCCGGCGATCACATCGTCGCTTCCAACACGCTCTATGGCGGTTCCTACGCGCTATTGCACGATTTTCTGCCGGCCAAAGCCAATATTCACACGACCTTTGTTGATGTAACCGACCTGAAGGCGGTGAAAGCGGCGATGACCGACAACACCAGGGCTGTCTATACTGAGAGCATTGCCAACCCGACACTGCGCGTCGCCAACATTCCCGCACTGGCAGAGATCGCGCACGCAGCCAATTCACAGCTCGTAATTGATAATACGTTCAGTCCGCTGCTCCTAAGTCCCGCGGCGCTGGGCGCGGATGTTGTCGTGCACAGCATGACCAAGTTTATCAACGGTGCCTCCGACGTCATCGCGGGTGCGGTGTGTGGCAGCTGGGAGTTTATCAAGGGGCTAATGGACCTGCACACCGGTCCTTTAATGATTCTGGGGCCGACCATGGATCCGGCTGTAGCCTCTAAAATCAGCCTGCGTATCCCACATTTGGCATTGCGTTTGGTAGAGCACGCATCGCGAGCCCAGGTGTTCGCGGAGCGTCTGCAGGCATTGGGTGTGTCGGTTGCCTACCCCGGATTGCCGGAGCACGCGGACTACGAATTGCTAAAGGAGCTACGCTGCGAAGATTACGGTTTCGGCGGTATCCTAACGCTGGATCTGGGAAGCGAAGAAAAGGCGAACGAGCTCATGAATGTATTACAGAACCAATACGGTTTTGGCTTCATGGCAGTAAGCCTGGGTTACTTCGACACGCTGATGTCTTGCCCGGGAAGCAGCACGTCCAGTGAAATGACGGACGAAGACAAGTCCTCCGCGGGCATTAGCGCCGGCCTCGTTCGAATGTCCGTTGGTTTCACGGGAACCGTCGAACAGCGTTGGCAGCAACTGGAAAGCGCCTTGCAAAGCACCGGCGCAACTGGCGCGCCAGTTGATTCGGAACATTCAAATCGAGCCCGATAAGGCTGTTACTTTCGTTCCGGCGTCGCGAGGTCTTTGAAGAAGTCCCCAATTGTAATCTTGGAAAGATCGATCAGTTCACCGGCATCCAGAAACGACCCGCCACAGGAACCACAAGTCTCGTACCAGATGTGTCGCTGTTGCGGATCGACCACCCGTACCATTGACCCGCTGCAACGCGGACACGGATAGCGATCGATAGCGTTGCTTTGTTTGCCTACGCTGGCATCGCCGGTGTCGACGGCGACTGCCGCGCGATTGTCCCGCATGAGTTCGATTTCGCCGGCGTCAAACCAAATACCCTTGCAAATCTTGCAGCGATCGATCTCGGTGCCTTCGAATTCGATTTGCTCCATGTCGGCCCTGCATTTCGGACATCGCATCGCGCCTGACCAAAAGGCGCCGGCCTCTGCTCCACTGATACCAACTGTGTATCGCGGTGCCGCCTTCTGGCCGCCTCCTGGCGGCGTAGTTTCTTCGGGTCGATGGCGGTGAAAGCTGACGACAACAATCAGCACTACCGCAAGTACGCTGAGCAGCGCGTAGGACTGCATATAGCTCGATTGTTCGGCTACGGATCCGTAAATTTTCGAGCCGACCGCATGGCCCAGGTTCGCGACCGACATATATATTGCGAACTGCGTCGCGGAGAGCGTGCTGGAACAGATCGCCATCGCTAACGCGATGACCGCGACCATGACCACGGGCAGCATCATCACCCAGACAGATAGCATTACCCGAACGTAGGTTGTGTCCTGCCAAAGGTGTTGCGTTTGGGAAATCAGCAGAGCGTGTATCGCGACCAGCGCCGTTGCCAGGAACAGCATGCGCTTTGCTCCCATTCGGTCAATCAAGGGGCCGACCGAGAGGGCGATGACGGCACCGATGAGTCCCATCATCGCAACGAGCTGTGACCATTGCGCTGTCGTGTAACCAAATAAATTCACTGCCGCGATCGGCATTAGTGCCTGACCGTAACCGTAGATCAGCCCGTCGCAGAACATAATGGCCATTATGACCACGCTGCCACGAACCCAGAGTATCTTGTTGATGCCGCTGAACACCGCGACAAAAGAAGAGTCGGCGCGGTGCACAGTTGCCGCGTTGCCACGAGTCCACGGCAGCGATCGTTCGCCATCGCGCTCAACGATGAAGAGCATTGCCAGTAGTGGCAGGCATGCAACGATTGCCGCGAGAATTGCCGTGGCTTTCAAACCCCAAACGGTAATAAGCACGCCTGATACCGCAGCGGTCACACTCCAGCCGATGGCCTTGCCAAAACTCATGAAGGCATTCAGACGGCCTTGCTCCCTGACGGGCGTAAGGTCGATCGACATGCCGTCAACGGCGACATCCTGCGTTGCCGCAAAGCTATTGATGAGCACGCCAATCAGCATCAACAAGCCGATCTGCTCGGCGGGGTGCTCGACCAACATAAGTGCAAGCAAGGATAGCGACAGGCCGAGTTGCGCGCCGATTACCCATGGCCGGCGGCGCCCCATCGGTAAGAACTCGTAGCGATCCATCAATGGTCCGGTTACCAATTTGAAGGCCCACGGCAATACAATGACGGCGAGATAGGAAGCGATTTCTGCTGCACCAACACCTTCGCTGGCGAGCCACGCGGGTATAGCAATCGATAGCAGACCCTGCGGAATGCCCTGTGCGAAGTACATGATCGAACCTGTCGCGTAGCGAACTCGCGAACTGTTCGAGAGAGCTAAAGTACCAGCCATGTGTTGAACCCCCAGCAATTATTCTTATTATGAAGTTGATATTAGCGGTTCTTTGCTGCCATCATCTGCTGCCGCTGTCGGCTAGATTTTGCAGAAGGAACCGCTTGACGTTCTCGCCCATCACGTTACGAATTTCATCAGTCGTGAAGCCGGCCTGTAACATCGCGTCGGTAAGCACGGCCAGTTCGCTGCTATCGAACATGACGGCCGTCGCGCCATCGTAATCGGATCCGAGCGCGACGTGATCAACACCCATCAGGTCAATCGCATATCGAATCGATTTAACGACACCTCGAGGCGTGGCGTCACAGACCGCAGCATCCCAATAGCCGATACCGATCAGGCCACCTTTGTTGGCGACTTCCAGCATGAGGGAATCGTCCAGGTTTCTGGCCGTGTCGCAGACACCCTTCACACCGCCATGAGAGAGAATCACCGGTGACGTTGATAGCGCCAATACATCTCTGACCATCTGCGGCGATGCATGGGCGATGTCGATGATTAGTCCAAGTTCGTTCGCACGACTAATCACGGAGCGGCCGAATTCGTTTAGGCCTTCGTTACTGATGCCATGCAATGAGCCGCCCAATTCATTATCGAAGAAATGTGTCAGGCCGATTATTCGAAGACCCTGATCGAATAATAAATCGAGGTTCTTCAGATCTCCCTCGAGCGGGTGGTCGCCCTCGATGA
>CAYTNO010000064.1:0-8700 GCA_964439125.1 uncultured Woeseiaceae bacterium
CGTTTCGAATTGCAGTCCGTGGAAGTGAAATCGCGTCGCTTGGCGGAGAGATCGATGAGCGTCTCGAGGCAATTCGTGCCGAAGGTGTGCCGAATTATTTCGGCGAGCAGCGTTTCGGGCGCGACGGTGGAAATATCGAGTTGGGCCGCTCTGTGGTTGCGGGACGCCGCATGGCGCGCAGCAAGCGCAGTATCGGTATATCGGCAATACGCTCCCTGGAATTCAACGACAACCTTGATGCTCGGGTTCGGGATGGCACCTGGAACCGGCTTCTGCCGGGGGACGTCGTCAATCTCGACGGCACGCGCAGTGTATTCACGGCCGATGAACTGACGCCAGAACTCGAACAACGATGTTCAGAAATGGATATTCATCCCAGCGGTAGCTTACCGGGAATAAGCGAAATAGGCGTTGAGCCATCCAGTCGGCCGCTGAGAATGCGTGTGCAGGATCTGAAATGGGAGCTGGAGGACGGCGCGCTTTGGTTGGAGTTTGGTCTTGGCCGCGGCAGCTATGCGACGGCAGTTCTGCGCGAAATTACTCAGCTGTCGTAGGGTCCTGTTCACCTTGCGTTCGCGTGACTTGTGGGAGCGGCTCCTACGGTTCACGTAGCAGGACATACACCGCGCCGGTACCGCCATCGACCTGACGTGCCGATACGAAGGCCAGCACCGAGCTCCACTTACGCAACCAGTGATTCACACTGTTCCTGAGTACCGGTCCGCGATGCCCCGAACCAAGCCCCTTGCCGTGAACGATACGGATGCACAGGTGCCCCTTTCTCGCGCAGTGTTCGACAAAGTCAGCGAGTCTCGGTTTGGCCTCAACAACCGTCATGCCGTGCAGGTCGATCTCAGCTTGAACGCTGAAACTGCCTCGCGCGAGTTTGCGCATGGTGCGACGACCAACGGACGGGCGATGAAAGCGCATGCTTTCCGAATTGCTGCCTTCCATCGTGTCGATGTCTGAATTCAGGCTTTCGCGCAGTGCGTCTTTCTCATCGGCACGGGAGAAGCGAGCCTTCGGTTTCGGCTTGTTCGCTTTAGCTTCCACACGCAGCTCGGTGCGCAAAGGTTTGGCTCCCGATATGGCACGGCGGAACAGGCTGTCTTCATCATCACTCAAGGCTGGCTACTCAGGCTATGGCGCAAGGTAAACATTAAGTATAGTGAGCGCGTGCCAAGCAGCCAATCCCCGCCCACATCACGAATGAAGATTCTCGTCAGCAATGACGACGGATATCTTGCGACCGGCATAAACGTGCTGACCGACGCGTTGGCCGAGATCGCTGATGTCGTGGTCGTTGCGCCGGATCGAAATCGTTCTGCGGCAAGTAGCTCGCTGACGCTGCATGACCCGCTACGTGTGTCAAAAGTTGCGGAGAATCGCTACAAGGTGAACGGCACACCATCGGATTGCGTGCATCTTGCGCTGACGGGGTTTCTTGAGGAAGAGCCGGATCTGGTCGTCTCCGGTATCAATCATGGCGCCAACCTGGGCGACGATGTCATTTATTCGGGCACCGTGGCCGCGGCGATGGAAGGGCGTTTTCTCGGCTTCCCGACCATTGCGGTATCGCTTGTCGGGCACGAGATGCAGCACTTCGATACGGCGGCGAGGGTTGCGACGGAATTCGTCCAGCGCCTGGGAAGGCGGCCATTGCCGTCGGAATTCATATTCAACGTCAATGTGCCGGATCGTCCCTACGACGAGCTGACCGGCATTACGGTGGCGCGGCTTGGTTTTCGTCACAAGTCCGAGCCTGTCGTCAAATCGTCGGATCCGCATGGCAGGACAATTTACTGGGTCGGTCCGGCCGGCAAAGGTCAGGACGCCGGCGAAGGTACCGATTTTCACGCGATCGATCAGGGTGCTGTTGCCGTAACACCGTTAAAGGTTGATTTGACGCGACACGAAGCACTGCCGCAGGTAACAGAGTGGCTGCAGGATGATTGACCAACGCCGCAGCATTCAGGGCATAGGCATGACCTCGGCGAGGACGCGCGACCGTCTGGTGCAGCGCCTGAAGGATCACGGTATTAAGTCGGAAGCCGTGTTGAACCAGATACGCAATGTACCGCGGCACCTTTTTATGGACGAGGCGCTGGCGAGTCGTGCGTATGAAGACACGGCGCTACCGATTGGGCTCGGCCAGACGATTAGCCAGCCGTGGGTCGTCGCCCGCATGACAGAAGCGCTGTTCGAAGGGTTTGAAGGTGAGACCGTACTTGAGATCGGTACCGGTTGTGGTTACCAGACAGCGGTAATGGCGCCGCTGGTGAAAAAAATCTACACGGTCGAGCGGATTCGTGAACTGCAACTCAAAGCCAGGCAACTTCTGCGCGACCTCGACATCTACAATGTTGAGTTTCGGCCTGGCGATGGCTGGGAAGGTTGGCGGAAATACGGTCCCTACGACGGCATTATTGTTACCGCCGCAGCCACCGAACTGCCCGAGAAATTGCTTGAGCAACTCGCGCCAGGTGGGCGAATGATAATTCCGGTCGGTCCGACGGGTTGCCAGGATCTCTTGCAGGTTACGCGCAGGAATGACCACTTCGAGCAGTTGTCTTTGGGCGCCGTCAGTTTTGTCCCGCTCGTGCACGGAACGTGAAAATATTCGGGCCGCTATACGACCGCGTACTCGACTGGTCACGCCATCAATACGCGGAACGTTACCTTGGGGCGCTGAGTTTCGCTGAGTCGTCGTTCTTTCCCATTCCGGTCGATGTCATGCTGGCGCCAATGTGCATTGCCAAGCGCGACAAGGCCTGGCGTTACGCGATCATAGCGACGGTGTTTTCTGTGTTGGGTGGGTTGGCCGGCTACGCGATCGGTGTAGGAATATTTGATCTTATCGAACCCTGGCTAGCGGATTCGCATTACTGGGGTGCTTATCAAACAAGCCGCGAGTGGTTTGACACTTACGGTGTCTGGGCTATTTTCGTTGCCGGGTTTTCACCCATTCCATACAAGGTTTTTACCATCGCTGCGGGTGTAGCGGCATTGAACCTGCCAGGCTTTTTCCTGGCCTCTGTTGTTGGTCGTGGTGCACGATTTTTTCTGGTATCCGGCCTTGTTGTCCTGGGTGGCGACAAACTTGATACGACACTCAAGAAATACGTAGAGGGTCTCGGCTGGGCGATCGTTGTTCTGGCTGTCGCCATCATCGGCTGGCTTATGGTTCGTGGCTGATGCGCTTCGAGCGTCGACAACGGCGTGTTCGATTCATGGCCGCGCTCGCCATCTTATCGCTGGTTGCTGCTTGCAGCTCGCGACCCGCGTGGGAGCCTGATCAACACATCGTCAGGAGCGGTGAAACACTGTATTCGATCGCCTGGCGTTACGGCGAAAACCCGGCCGATGTTGCGCGCTGGAATCGACTCGGCAGCGGCTCCCTGATTCACCCCGGGCAAGTCATCTTATTGTCGCCGCCGGCAGGCGGCGTATCGCAACCGCCACAAACGACTCAGAGTCGCACGTCAAAGCCTTTACCGAAAATCCCGGCGCAGGCTCCGCCGCCATGGGTCTGGCCGACGAAGGGCAGGATAAATGTCGCATACGGCGGAAAACCGGGTACCGGAACCGGCGTGCTCATCAACGGAAAACCAGGCCAGCCCATTCAGGCTGCGGCGTCCGGGCGGGTGGTCTATGCAGGCAGTGGACTCATCGGTTATGGGCAGCTTATTATCATTAAACATAACAACACCTACCTGAGTGCCTACGGGTACAACGCGTCGCTGCTGGTCAAAGAAGGCGACAAAATTAGAAAAGGCCAGCGCATAGCGACTATGGGGGAGGGGCCGGAACGCAAGGCGCGACTGCATTTTGAAATCAGGCGCAACGGTAATCCTGTTAATCCGCGACAATATCTGCCTGCGCGATAACACGACTTATCCCTGAGATCACGGGTCGACCCTTGCGAGATGAGGAGTCTTTGTGGGCCAGTTACGGGATCCAACCGGGCAGTACCTGAGCGAAATCGGTAGGTCGCCTTTGCTAAGCGCTGATGAGGAAAAGTCAGTCGCGAGGCTCGCCTTGCGAGGCGATGAAGCCGCACGCCAGCGCATGATCGAAAGCAATCTTCGCCTTGTCGTCAATATCGCTCGTCGATACATCAACCGTGGACTACCGCTGTTGGATGTGATTGAGGAAGGCAATCTCGGGCTGATTCACGCCGTCAAGAAATTCGACCCCGAGCGCGGCTTCCGATTTTCGACTTACGCGACCTGGTGGATTCGGCAAAACATTGAACGAGCCATCATGAACCAGTCCGGCACGGTGCGTTTGCCGGTGCATATCATCAAGGACATCAACTCGTGTCTGCGTGCAGCGAGGGCAATTCGCCAGCAGCAAACAGGAGAACCGACAGCGGCCGATATCGCAGCGCACCTTGATCGTGACGTTGCCGACGTCGAGCGGCTACTGTCCTTGCACAATCGAGTGACAATTCGTGCCGGCGATGCCGAGGGCGACGGTGGTCCCGTCAGCAGGCTGAGGGCGAAACGCGATGCCGAACCATCGCGATGTGCGCAAAAAGACCGAGTCAACGATCTTGTGGATCACTGGGTAAATGAACTCGATGACAATCAGAGAGCGGTGGTGGAGCGGCGCTTTGGTCTGCACGGTCATCGTCGTTGCACACTCGAACAGATTGGCGACGAAATAGGCGTAACTCGCGAGCGCGTTCGTCAGATCCAACTTGATGCTTTGCGGAACTTGCGAACGATGATCGAAAGCAACGGTCTCTCGGGCGACGTCATTCTTGACTAGGCGTTTACAAAAACAAAACTGCAGCCACCTGGCGGTCTTCGCCCACAAGAACGTTAAATGTTCGCGCAGCGGCTGTCGTATCCATAACTTCCAGGCCTATACCGCGGCGTGCCATAGCGAATACCAATTCTCGAGGTGGAAAAATGTTTTTTTCACCGGTGCCGACGATGATGACCTCAGGATCTGCATCCAGCAGCTCGTCGAAATCGCTTTCGTTCAACTCATGCACCGCTGTCTTCGACCATTCACCGATGATCGTACTGGCAGTTAGCGCGATCGAATGGTCGTAGCTATTTTCGCCAATACAGATTCTGCCATCAGAGACACTACGGATTGTGAGCGATGCGGATGTTTCGCGTGTGAACTTCAATGAGCGTTTCCGTTACTATCTGACACTGAGAAGCGTCATCATACAAAGCCCGCAATATTGAGCAACTTTTGACCACCCCAAAGGAAAATTCGGCTGCAATCATTGTCTTGCCGGCAGTCGGTGGTGGACGATTGCGAGACGGCGGTCTCAAGCGCTGGTTGTCGCGAGCCACAGTGGCCAAGAACGACGATCCGACGGAGCTGCTCGGTGATATTCTCGCGTATCTAAAGCTACCGTGTCCTGCGCAAGGGCAGGGTGCTCTGCGAATGTGGGGGCAAACCGGTGATCGGCCAACAGTGTGGATTGCTGCCGCAGATCCCGTGCATCTTGAGCCCAGGCTGGATCGTGTTTTTCTGCATGCTCTTGGAGCGACTCGGGCACCCGCGTCGGATTTGCGGCCGCTATTCGACCATTTGCAGAGCAAGCTCGAAGATGACGCAAGTATCGGTTTCGCCCGCTTGGGATCCTGCGGCTATTTGCGCGCTGACAAACCGATAGCGACGGCGCCGGAGCCGGCCTACGTGCTAAACCTCCAAATACCGACTGAATACATGCCATCGGGTGATGATGCCGCCAGTTACCGCAATTTGAGAAGCGAGATTGAAATGGCGCTCCACGATCACGAGGTTAATCGTTACCGCGAGGAGCAAGGCGAGCTAGCGGTCAATTCATTGTGGCTGTGGGGTGGCGGCTACGCTCCCGAGCAAGAGACTATTTCGCTACCACCATTATTTGCGGACGACCCGTTGGTCAAAGGGTATTGGTTTAGCAAGACCGGGGTTGTCGACTCATGGCCCGGCACAATTGCGAGCTGTGTTGAATCGTCAGACGCCGGCTTTGTTGCCGTAGCTGATGAGGACAGCAACAGCGAATTGCTTGAAGCGTGTCTGCACGAAGCGCGTGCGGCGCTGCGCTCGGGTCGTTTGAGTCGACTGACGCTGATTTTTCGGGACGGTATTCGCGCTGAGGTACGTCGCGCGCATGCTCTGCGCGTGTGGCGGCGAATATCGCCGGTTCTCAATTGACGGCTTCTCGTTCCACACGCCCAATTGTTTCGAGAAGCGAACCGGCTGCCGGTGTCATCGAAAGGCTGAAAGGTATCGATCCTTTGTTCGCGCGTCTGTACGCGACGCGCGGTGTTACGGCGGCGATGCAACTTGACTACGGGCTCGCTGCACTCGCGCCAGTCAGCTCACTCGAGAACATCGATGCCGCCGTGGCTTTGCTGTGTGAGAAGCGCGGCCAGCGCATAACCGTTGTCGGTGACTTTGATGTCGATGGCGCAACCAGTACGGCACTCATGCTCCGCTGCCTGCGCGCATTCGGATTTGCGGAAATCGATTATCTCGTGCCCAATCGATTCGAGTTTGGTTACGGGCTAAGCCCTGAGATCGTTCAAGTCGCAGCCGAACGTTCTCCTGCGCTTATCGTCACAGTCGACAACGGTGTATCGAGTATTGCAGGTGTTGCCGCTGCCAAAGCAGCCGGCATTGCGGTGCTTGTTACTGATCATCACTTACCGGCGGACGAACTGCCGGATGCCGATGTAATCGTTAATCCAAATCTTACGGGCAGCGAATTTTCGAGCCGCAATCTCGCAGGTGTCGGCGTTGCGTTTTACCTGATGGCAGCACTTGGTCGCGAGCTCGAGAAGCAAGGCCAGGCAGGTGCCGCGAAAGTGCCGGCGCGGTATCTCGATCTTGTGGCCTTGGGTACGGTGGCCGACGTCGTGCCGCTTGACCACAATAACCGTATCCTGGTGCAGCAGGGCTTGAGCCGAATACGTGCCGGCAAGACTGTAGCTGGTATTCGCGCATTGCTTGAACAATCGGGCAAGCAACTCGCGCGTACAGTAAGTACCGATCTTGGCTTTGTGGTTGGCCCCCGCATCAACGCAGCCGGCCGGCTCGAAGATATGTCGGTGGGTATCGAATGCCTTCTAAGCGATGAACTGTCTGTTGCCGAGCAGCATGCAAATGCTCTGGATCGAATCAACAAAGATCGGCGCGAGATCGAATCAACAATGCGTGAGCAGGCGTTCGCCTACGTCAAATCGCTCGATGCACGTAAATGGCCATCTTGTGTGTGCGTTTACGAGAAGTCCTGGCACCAGGGTGTGGTGGGTTTAATTGCTGCGCGTGTAAAGGAACGATGCCACCGTCCTGTAATCGCATTCGCGCGGGAAGCGGTGGGTTATCTGAAAGGATCCGGTCGATCTGTCGCAGGCGTGCACATGCGTGATCTCCTGGAGGCAGTCTCAAGCACACACCCGGGCCTGGTCACCAAGTTTGGCGGGCATGCCATGGCGGCCGGGCTGTCGATCGCCGAGTCTGATTACACGATATTCAAAAAGGCTGTTGAGACACAACTCGACAGACTGTATCCCAACGCTGATTTCTCCGGCGCCATCGTTTCTGACGGCGTGCTGGATAGTGCGGCGATCGCCCGCTGGGGCGGGCTCCTGCAGACTGCGGGGGCGTTGCGAGAAGCGGGTCCATGGGGTTCGGCGTTTCCCGAGCCCCTGTGGCACGGGGATTTCAAGGTTATCGAACAGCGGACAGTCGGCGAAAATCACCTCAAGATGCGTGTCCGCTCCGCGAGCGGTGGCGATGTGATTGACGCGATAGCATTCAACCAGGCGGGCGCGGCCTATCGCGGCGTCGTGCAGCTTGCGTACCGCCTGGACGTTAACGAGTATCGCGGAGCACGAACGCCGCAGCTGATTGTTGAGCAAATTGAAGCGTTACAGGCAGGCGCTGCATGTTAAGATCCCGCCGCCTAACACCTTGAGTTCATGATGGAAACGAGTCAGATCAAACAAACGATAAGTGATCTTGCTGAACGCACTTCTGCGTTGAGGAGGTATCTTTGACTACGATGCCAAGTCAGAGCGCCTGACTGAAGTACAGCGCGAACTCGAACAACCCGACGTGTGGAACCAGCCTGAACGAGCGCAGGCCCTCGGGCAGGAACGTGCGCAACTCGAGCAAGTGGTGCATTTGCTCGACGATCTGACGTCGGGACTGAGTGAAACCGAAGAGCTTTTGCAGCTCGCCGAGGAAGAGGACGATGCCGACACGGTTGTCGAAGTTGAGAGCGACCTCGGCAAATTCGAAAAACAACTCGCCGGGCTGGAGTTTCGCCGCATGTTCTGCGGTGAATTGGATGCGAATAACGCGTATCTCGACATTCAGTCAGGCGCTGGCGGCACAGAAGCCCAGGATTGGGCCGAGATGATTCTGCGGATGTATTTGCGCTGGGCTGAATCACATGGCTTCAAGGCCGAAGTTATTGAAGCATCCGCGGGCGAGGTTGCCGGGATCAAGAGCGCGACTGTTCACGTCATCGGTGAATACGTTTATGGCTGGCTTCGTACCGAAACCGGTGTGCATCGGCTGGTGCGAAAATCGCCGTTCGATTCCGGTAATCGACGGCATACGTCGTTTGCTTCGGTGTTCATTGCACCGGAGGTCGACGACAACATCGACATAGATATAGATCCATCCGACCTGCGCATTGATGTTTATCGTGCCAGTGGTGCAGGTGGACAGCACGTT
>CAYTNO010000065.1:0-8582 GCA_964439125.1 uncultured Woeseiaceae bacterium
TCGAGCAACAACACAACGTCGCCAATCTCCATACCCGTCTTGCGCAGCGCGGCCGTCATTACAACTCGTGCTGATGAGGCACCTATGGCGCCGGCGATCAGACGTTCGGTGAATAGCAACAAGCGACGATCCGCAGGCCCCGATGAACTGAGATCTACACCCGTTGACGTAGCGAAATCGGAGAATGAGCGCTCGACGTTTTCGTAGCCGAGGAATCGCTCCGCGAGCGAGCGCAAATCCGTACAGCCAATGTCGTGCTTTGCCGCGGCAATACTCGCCTCGCCGATGCCCGCTGCCAGACTGGCAAATGACCGTGCCTGGATTTTCTCTATCATCGACTGCCGTGTCAGCAACGACACAACGACAATGATTAGAATATTGGCGCCCAGCGACCAGGCAACGCCGTGAGTCAGCGAATTTGTTTGAATATCCAGGAACAACGATTCGGGACGTAACCAGGCCCATCCGAACAAGCCCTCCGTGATGAAGGTATCGTCAAAAGCTCCGGCTCGCGCCAGCGTTGGCAGGAATAATGTGTATGCCCACAGAACGAACCCTGCACTAAGCCCTGCGACGGCCCCCGCCCGGGTCGAGCGCGGCCAATACAGTCCAAATATTATCAACGGCATGAACTGTGCGGCGGCCGCAAATGAAAGCAAACCAATTGACGCCAGGGCTACCGATCGGTCCGTGGCCAGCAAATGCAGATACGCGAGTGCTGCAATACCGATGATAGCGCCACGACGCACATGCATCATGATGCGGGTGTAGTCCTTGCGCTCGGAAAGGCCCAGCATCTTGATGCTCATCAACGCAGGCATTACGACTTCGTTGCTGATCATTGTGGAGAGCGCGACACTCGCAACGATGACCATGCTCGTCGCAGCCGAGAAGCCGCCGATAAATGCGAGAATGGTCAGCCAGGTCTGTCCGCCCTGCATGGGCAGGGCCAGCACGAAAGCGTCGCCACTGAATTCACCGGTCGGCAGCACTGTCAGCCCGGCCAGCGTTATCGGGATGACGAATGCCGAGAAGACCAGCAAGTACAGCGGGAATGCCAGACGCATCGGTCGGATATTGGCGTCTTCATAAGCCTCGACGACAGCAACGTGAAACTGCCGAGGCAGGCAGAAAATCGCCGCGCTGGCCAGGATCAACTGCGTGACGAACGTGTCGGGCCAATGGTCGAATTTGAACACCGTCTCCGCACGCTCGGCTGCCAGCTCCGATACAGCATTAAAATCACTAAGCGCCAGCCAAGCGAAAATACCGACTGCAACAAACGCGAATAACTTTACGACCGACTCGAATGCCACGGCCAGCATCAAGCCGTCGTGGTGTTCCGTGACGTCGATCTTGCGAGTGCCGAACAGAATGGCAAACACCGCGAGAGCCGCAGCAAAAACGAATGCCGTATCGTACGCGGGGGCTCCCGCGGAAGAATAGTCCGAGACTATTTCGAATCCGGCCACGACGGCTTTGAGCTGCAGTGCAATGTACGGGACCGAACCAATCGTCGCGATAACGGTGACGAGCACGGCCAGGCTGCGTGCTTTGCCGTAGCGGGCTGCGATAAAATCGGCGATCGATGTGAGATTCTGGCGCTTGCTGATCGTGACGATGCGATGAATCATGCCCCAGCCAAACAGGATGACCATCATCGGGCCCAGGTAGATGGGCAGATAGCCCCAACCGTTTTCGGCGGCGCTTCCCACCGCGCCGTAGAATGTCCAGGACGTGCAGTAGACCGCCAACGTCAGGCCATAGATCGTCGCGCGCGCCGGGCCCGAAAAGCGCTTCGGATCAGTGCTGTCGCCCCAGTAGGCGATAGCGAAGAGGATCGTAACGTAGCCCAGCGACAGCAAGAGCAGCGCCCACCAACTGATCAAAGATCCTTCCCCTCGTTATCGGCGACATTTGCAGGTCGCTCTTTGCTTATCTGCGAAGTCTACTACTATCGTCGAACGCAGGCGATCTCTTTTCCTCATGCTTCCGTTTAACTCGGTATCATAACTCGTTGATTTATAATCAACTAATAATAGAGCACCTGATGCACAAATCGGCCACGGAAGACGACTTACGACTAAAGTCTGTATTGGCCAGCAGGGCCGGTTTGTTAGATTGCGCTGGTGATCAAGTCTAATAAAAGCAGATAAGGGGGACGTATGTCTCAACACGACAATTACTGGAAGGCAAACATGAAGCTCATAGCGCTCTGTCTTGCAATCTGGTTTGTAGTTTCTTACCTGTTCGGAATCATTTTGGTTGAGCAGTTGAACACTATCCGTATCGGCGGGTACAAGCTCGGCTTTTGGTTCGCGCAACAGGGTTCGATTTATGTATTCGTTGCATTGATCTTTTTCTATGCCAATCGCGTCGGCAAGCTCGACCGCGAACATGGCGTTCATGAAGACGACGATTAGGGGGAAATCATGTCACTACAAGCAATGACCTACCTGGTTGTCGGCTCTACGTTCGCGCTGTATATCGGCATCGCGATCTGGTCTCGAGCGAGTACAACCAAGGAATTCTACGTTGCCGGCGCCGGAATTCATCCGGTTCTCAACGGTATGGCGACCGCAGCAGACTGGATGTCCGCGGCGTCGTTCATTTCGATGGCCGGCCTTATCGCGTTCATGGGCTACGGTGGTTCCGTATTCCTCATGGGTTGGACTGGCGGCTACGTGCTACTTGCGATGTTGCTTGCGCCTTATCTGCGCAAGTTCGGCAAGTTCACAGTGCCGGAGTTCATCGGTGATCGTTACTACTCAAAAGCTGCGCGCGTTGTCGCCGTCATCTGCCTGATCGTCGCATCGGTAACCTACGTTATCGGTCAGATGAAGGGCATCGGCGTCGCATTCTCGCGTTTCCTCGAGGTCCAGTACGAAATCGGTCTGGTAATTGGTATGGGTATCGTCTTTATCTACGCCGTAATGGGCGGCATGAAAGGCATCACCTATACCCAGATTGCCCAGTATTGTGTATTGATTCTCGCGTACACGATCCCGGCGATCTTTATCTCGATCAGCCTCACCGGCAATCCAATCCCGCAGTTGGGTCTCGGCTCGACGATGACCGGCTCCGAAGTATTCCTGCTGGATCGGCTGGATTTGGTGCTCAGAGATCTTGGGTTCGCGGATTACACCACTAATGCTCGACTCAGCCTGACCAACATGTTCGCGTACACGTTTTCGCTGATGATCGGTACGGCAGGTCTGCCGCACGTCATCATCCGCTTCTTCACTGTACCGAAGGTGAGGGACGCACGTAGCACGGCCGGTTGGGCACTCGTGTTCATCGCGATCCTCTACACGACGGCACCGTCAGTAGCCGCAATGGCGCGTCTGAACCTGATCGAGACCATAGAGCCCACATCCGGCGACTACATGGTTTACGACGAACGTCCGGACTGGATCCGCAACTGGGAGGCAACGGGTCTCCTGGCATTCGAGGACAAGAACGGCGACGGCAAAATCCAGTACTCAGCTGACGCGGCAACGAACGAGATGGTCAAAATTGATCGCGACATCATGGTACTGGCAAATCCGGAAATCGCTGGTCTGCCGAACTGGGTCATAGCTCTCGTGGCCGCTGGTGGCCTGGCCGCAGCGCTCTCCACGGCTGCTGGGCTATTGTTGGCTATATCCTCGTCAATATCGCACGACTTGTTGAAAGGCATCTGGAAGCCAAATATCACAGAGCAACAAGAGCTGACCGCAAGTCGCGTCGCGATGGCCGGTGCCATTGGCGTCGCGGGATATCTGGGCTACAACCCTCCGGACTTTGCCGCCGGAACTGTGGCACTGGCATTCGGTCTCGCCGCTTCGTCGATATTCCCGGCACTGATGATGGGCATATTCAACAAGCGGATGAACAAAGAGGGTGCGATCGCAGGTATGGTCGCTGGTCTAAGCGTGACGTTGCTGTATGTATTCCAGCACAAGGGCGTCATGTTTGTCGCCGACACGTCATTCCTCGGCGATATGGCGCCGAACTGGTTCCTCGGCATAGAACCGAACGCCTTCGGTGCGATTGGTGCGCTGGTTAACTTCGCTGTTGCCTATGCGGTGGCCAGTTTTACAGCACCGCCTCCCGAGCATATTCAGCATCTGGTCGAAAACATTCGGATTCCGTCTGGCGCAGGCGCCGCCACGGATCACTGAGCTCGGTTTGCCTATTCAGGGGGGCGGTTACGCCCCCCTTTTTTTTGAGTTACGGTTTTGAGTTACGATACGGCCCATGTGGAAAAACAAACACGTTGTAGTCGCCATGTTAGTCGCCCCGTTGCTTGCCATCTTTGCGTGGTACGGGGTCGATGCCATCGTTGCAGAACGCGCCGTGTCGGCCAAGCCTGGTGAGCTCTACCCGCTTGTCGCCAGATCAAACTGTCGCTATGAGAGCGGTCAGTGCGACCTTATCAATAACGAGTTCAAGCTGGTGATCCGGGCCGTCGAGGTACAGCCGGGCAAAACGACGCTGGCACTGGAGTCGGAGTTTCCGCTAGCTAATGCGAGGTTGTCGCTATCGTCAGGCGAAAACGAGGTGCTTGCTACAGTAGTTCCCGGACGCCCGTCGGATATGCCCGCGCAATGGATCGTCACGATTGCATCCAGCGCTACGCCTGCCGCGATATTGCGGGTCGCCGTTACCGTCCAGCAGTCAGTCTATTTCGCGGAAGTCCCTGTCATTTTCTTGCAACCGCAAACAACAAGCCCACTGACGAGATAGCAACATAGCCCCCAACAACCGCCCACAGCAGAGCGGTTTGGACAGGTATAACTGCCGCAGTCACAAACAGGCCGGCCGCAACAGGCACGACCAACACCAACCTTAAGGCCTCAAGTCGGGCCGCATACACCCTGCCCTCGTTAAGCAGCCCGATCGTGTACAGCTGCGCCCAGAGTGAAAAGCACGGCCATACTACTGCGTTCGGCCCGGCCTTTGCGTACAAATCAGCGATCAGCAGTACCACGACAATAGCCGCCATGAACTGACCGAGCACGTATCGACGCACAGGTAACGCTACAGGAGGATCGAATTTATCGAACGTCGCGAGATCCACTCGACTCTTCGGGTAGCTCTGGGCGACGTCTTCCGGCCGCCAACCAGTAGGTCGAAACCAGATTCCCAGTTTGTCACGCCATCGTTTGGTATGTACTGCGTCGAACCACAGGTAGTCGTAAACCTGTAAATTCGCCCAGAATGGATTCCAGTTCGCCAGCGGCTTACGCACACCAAACACTACCGGCTCATCATCACGCTCGTCCTGGAATGTGCCAAACATCCGATCCCAGAGAATCAGCATGCCGCCGTAATTCTTGTCGATGTAGCGCTCGTTCTGCGCGTGGTGTACGCGATGGTTCGACGGAGTAACGAGCACGTAATCCAGCACTCCAAGCCGCCGTACATACTGTGTATGCACCCAGAACTGATAGATCAGGTTTACCGCCTTCACTGTCAACAAGACTTCCAACGGAAAGCCAATCAGGAACAACGGCACATAGAAAACCCAGGAGAACAGAAAGTCTGTGCTGGTCTGCCGCAGAGCCGTCGACAGGTTGTAGTCCTCACTTTGATGGTGCACCGCGTGTGCTGCCCAGAAAATCGAGATCTCGTGGCTGAAGCGATGGAACCAGTAGTAACTGAAATCCCAGGCAAGTGCGGCAACAACCCACAAGGCAATACCGCTCGGTGAAGCATCGAACCATGCCAGCGGCATGTCGATAATGGAGAGATTTTCCAGGGTGTAGCCCCAGACGAACAAGCCGATGAACCCGGTGAAGTAACCGCCTGTTGTGCTCAGCGTCCCCGCGCTCAGGCTATTGATTGCATCATTGGCACGAAAATAATTTCGGCCTTTAATGCGATCGACGACAAGTTCAAGCAACAGAGCCAGCAGAAAAAACGGAACAGCAACCGCGATCAGATCCATGTACCAATAGTAACGTCATTGGCAGAATTTTTGCGGTAAGCTCCGCGATTGGCACCCGACAGAGAATTTGATGATCAATCCTGCAGAACTCGAGCTGCTACGAAGTGCTTTGGCGACGCTGGCCGAAGGCTACGAAGACCTGCCAGAATTCACTCCCGATTTCGATACCGAGGCTGCAGCTGAAGTCCTGCAACGCGTTGCGAAACGTATGCACGACAACTACCCCTACTACCATCCGCAGTACGCCGGGCAAATGCTCAAACCGCCGCACGCAATTGCACGCATCGCGTACGCAATGTCGTTATGGGTTAACCCGAACAACCATGCACTGGATGGGGGTCGTGCCAGCTCCGCGCTCGAGAAGGAATGCATCATCGATCTCGGCCGGATGTATGGCTGGGAATCGCCGCTGGGTCACCTTACCGGCGGCGGCACCATGGCCAACCTCGAAGCGTTGTGGGTGGCGGGTCGATTGCACCCCGGCAAGAGAATCCTCGCATCGCAGCAGGCGCACTACACCCACAGTCGCATCAGTGACGTACTCGGCATGCCGTTCTCCGCGATCGCCGTTGCTACCGACGGACGCATGCAACTTGCGGCAATCGAGACGGCACTGCAGGCCGGGGATGTTGGAACCATCGTCGCCACGATTGGCAATACCGGCCTGGGTGCTGTTGATAGCCTGCCAGAGATACTCGAGCTCGCAGCTCGTTACGGTGCCCGCGTACATGCCGATGCAGCCTATGGCGGTTATTTCGGACTTGCCACTGAACTGGGTGAAACAACTCGGTCTGCTTACGAGAGCCTGCGGCAGGTTGACTCTATCGTTGTCGACCCGCACAAACATGGACTGCAACCCTATGGATGTGGATGCGTGCTGTTCCGTAATGCTGACGTGGGACGCTTCTACAAGCATGATTCCCCCTTCACGTACTTCAGCTCAGCCGAGCTGCATCTTGGCGAAATCAGCCTCGAGTGTTCTCGACCTGGCGCGTCGGCTGTCGCCTTGTGGGCAACACAACAACTGTTTCCACTGGAAAAAGGCGGGCAACTCAGCCAGTGGCTCGATAGCAGTCTTCTGGCAGCGCGAGCTTTGTGGCAGCGGCTCAAGGACAGCGAACATTATCTGCCGCTCATGCAACCCGAACTGGATATTGTCGTCTACGCCGTCAACGCGGCTGATGCGACCGAAGCGAGTAGCCGGGCTCGCCGCGTTTTTGAATTGGCGGCGAAGAAGGATTTGCATTTGGCAATGATCGAACTACCCGTCGATCTGGTTCGGACTTACGTGCCCGAGCTCGAGGCGAATAGCGAGACAGTGACGTGCCTGCGTTCCGTGCTAATGAAGCCCGAACACATTGAGTGGCTCGAGCAGATAGAAAAAATTCTTAATGAGTGCGGTCGGGAGGTTACATCCGCAGCGCGCGAGTCAGGATAAAGCCCAGGTAGAAACAAGCAAAGCCGCCAAGCATGGTTACCATCAGGTACGAAAACGAATTCAGGATCTCGTTTCTCTGCAGCATGGTGTGTAGTTCCATGACGAGAGCCGACAAAGTCGTGAAGCTGCCGCAAAAACCTATCGCGAACAGCAAGCGGTACTGATCCGGCACGATTCCCGCGTCGTTAAACCACGCCGAGGTTGCAACAAGCTGCGCGATAACACCCATTGCGAGACAACCAAACAAATTCGCACTCAGGGTGCCCCATGGAACCGAAATATCTCGTTGCAGAAAAACGTTCAATCCGAACCGCGCCATCGCGCCGAGCGCACCGCCAACGGCCACGAAGAAATACGATAGAGCGATAATTCTCATGCTCTATCCCAGCCCAAGTCGCTGGCGCGTCTCGTTGTACTCCGCTTCCATTCGCAGGACGAGATCGAAGGCAGGCAAAATATCATCGATATTGCCCACACCCTGTCCTGCGCCCCAGATATCGCGCCAGGCTTTCGCTTCTTCTTTGCTGCGCTTCGCATAATTCAAGCTGGATCTTTCGCCATCAGGCAGGTTGTCGGGATCCATGCCGGCGTTAATAACGCTACCCTTGAGATAGCTGCCGTGTACTCCCGTGAACAAATTCGAGTAGACGATATCGGACGCCTTGCTATCGACAATCATCTCCTTGTATTGCGCTACGGCGGCCGCTTCTTGCGTCGCAATAAATCGCGTGCCCATGTACGCCAGGTCAGCGCCCATCGCTTGTGCGGCGAGTACATCACTACCGCTGGTCATACAGCCAGATAGAATTATGGTGCCGTCAAATTCCTGTCGAATCTCCTTAAGCAATGCGAAAGGACTCAATGGCCCCGCATGGCCACCGGCACCGGCGCACACAGCGATGATCCCGTCGACACCCTGCTCGATCGCTTTGCGTGCGTGCCGCAGACTGATGACATCGTGAAAAACGAGTCCGCCATAGCTGTGTACGGCTTGCACGATATCTTCTGGCGGCCGCAAGCTGGTGATGATTATAGGTACCTCGTGCCGCACACATACTTCCATATCGGCCTGCAGGCGGTCGTTACTCGCGTGTGCGATTTGATTCACGGCATACGGTGCAACCGGCGCGTCGGGATTTTCACTCGAGTACTCCGCGAGCGCGTTTTTGATTTCCCGAATCCAGTCATCGAGTGCTTCTTGCGGCCGCGCAT
>CAYTNO010000066.1:0-8558 GCA_964439125.1 uncultured Woeseiaceae bacterium
AAGAACGGATCAAGGCTGTTTTCGTGCCATGCCAGCTTGAACTGCGACCAACCGAGTTTGTATAGCGACTGTTCATAGAAGCGCGAAGATTCGCCATAGCGAATAACGGCCTGGTAGGCCATTTCCGACTCGTTGTATTTCTTGCGAATGAACAGCATTTCACCGCGGCGAAATTCGACCTCATCGATCAACGGTGTGTTTGGGTAGCGCTGCACCAACTCGTTTAGCACGTCAAGTGCTTCGTCGTTTCGACCACCAATCTCGTAGGCACGACCCAATTGATACAAGACTGTGTCGTTACGACGGTAATCCGGGTATGCCTCAAGCAGCTGTTGATAGAGCTGAACAGCACTATTGAAACTCGCGTGGTTCAGGGTGTCGATGTTGGCGGTAAGCTGCTCGGCCTCAGTTGCATCGAGTTCCAGGTCGCCGAGCCGACGCATCGCTTCCGCGCGCAGCTCCGGATCATCTGAAACCAGATCGAGGAATTCGCGGTAATTGTCGCGAGCCAAATTCGTACTCTGAGCAATGACCTTGCCCGGACGAATCTCGACCGTCTTTTTCTCGAGGCTTTCGATCGTGTCCCGCTTCTTGACCTTGTCAGCTTCAGCCGCAGAGCCCAGCGCGACGGACGCAGCGACGAGGGCAACTATCAAAACGTGGCGAATATTCACGGCGAAGCCTCAGCTTCCGTGGCGGCGAGGTCATAGATCGCGGCAAGCGCGAAGCGCGCCTGCACCGTATAGACGTCGAGCCGTTGCTTCTGCGTTCGCAGCTCACCGACTGCTATCGACTGCAAGAATTCGCGCTGATCAGCCATGGCACCGGCGACCCGGAGCTTCATTCCATCAATGCGCGGTTCCAGTCCATAAACGCGATCGCTCAGGTCTTCGAATCGAAGTGGTTCCTTGCGCATCGTGTCGTCGATTTGACGTCTCAAGCGTTGCGTGTCCACCAACCCTTCTCCGGTTTGCCGGACGTTGCGGCGAATACGCCACAGGCGATCATTGAAATCGGCTTCGAGCTGCCACTGCAGCACACCTTTGAGCAGGCTAATTTTGTCGCGAACCTCGGCGGCCTCGGGAATGTCCGCGGTCAATGCTGGCGTATTCTCAAGCCCGCTGATCTCGCCCCACATTTCAATTTCATTTTGAGATGCGAGCGCTAACCAATCATTGCTTCGTTCTATCTCATTAAGCAGGGAATCCAATTCCAGTTTCCGATCAACCATTCCGTCAACATCGGCACGACCCAAGGCATCCTCTACTCTGGGCAAACGCTCGGCATAAGCTTCGATTCGCGTTTCCAGCATGTTTGCGAAGACGTCGACGTTTTGCCGCCAATCTTCGAGGTTTTTGTTCAGGTAATTAAGGTCACGGTAATTCTTGAGGCCTTCCTGGAACTCGTCCGTAGCCAGCAGATGATACAAATAACGAGCTTCAGGGCCCTGCGGTAACTCCTCAAGCCGCCAGTACCAGCCGGTGCTATCCAGTGGATCATCCGTAAGAAACTGGTTGAATACTTCGCCGGACTCAATAAAGCCGATCGTCCGGTCAATTCGATTGGATTCCTCGTAGAAAGCTTCGATGGCATTGAGGTAGTGATCCGCTGCCTGACTGATCGAATCGAGCTTCGCGAGCGCATAGGGAATAGCGAGCATGGATTCCTGTACGGCTGCATCAAGCAAGTCGCGGCCACGCAGCTCCATCCATGGCACCAGCGCGCGACTGTAGTTCTCGACTTCAGCGTCCGCCCAGCCGACACCCAGCAGAGCCTTATTGGAGAACGGTCCTTCCAGCCGAACGCGTTGCAACGGTCTTTTCGCTGCCAACGGCTGCCCGTCCTGAAGAAGTGAATAACCGAGCGCGAGATTTGCTCTGTCGCGAAGTGATGTCAGCTCTTCATTGAATGGATCGATACCACCGAGTTCGTCGAGAATGCCGGACGCCGCATCAACCTGCCCGTTGCGAACCAACGCTACACCCAGATTGAATTTCGCGTAACTTGCCCACTCCGTCTTGCCTTTCCATGCCTGCAACATCGCAATAGCTTTATCGTACTGGGCACTATCGATATAGATTTGCGCTTGCAGCATTTGTGCCTCACGCCACAAATTAACCGGCAACGTGTCGCTGAGGTTCGAAAGTGCTTGCTGAGACTTGTCCAGATAGCCCCGTTGCTTCCAGATTTTCGCGAGAAAGAACCACGTCCTGTCGCGAATTTCCGGTGCAACATTGTCGGCCAGCAGACGTTCGAAGATGTCGGCCGCTTCGAGATGGTGGCCATATGACAGGTACATACCGCCGAGAAGCAATTCCGCCTGTTCTGCGTGCTCACTCAGTTGAGACTGCTCTTGCGCCGCCAACAGCCGGACGATGGCAGGAAAATAGTCGTTCTGATAAAAGTAGAAAAGGACCTCGCCATAGTGCGGATCCCTTACAACGATCGGATCAGTGTTGTCCGCGGCCGCTTTGGCCGGTTGTATTGATGCCACGAGTATCAGGCATAGCGCGACGACAGTAGGGCGGCAATTCGCCAACGATCACTCCCATTCCTTGATGACGAATTCTGGCTGCTGTTTCTTCACGCGATCGGTGATTTCCAGCTCCAGATATTTCGCGCCGATGCCCTTCTTGAACATCAGCGTGGCACCGCGGCGATAATCCCGGGTATGTGGGCCCGCGCCTGTGAATACAGCGACGAGCTCATGGTCGCCGGTTTTGAGATTAGCCATATGCAACCGATGCACTCCGCCGCGAACCAATGCGCCAACCTCACGCTCTGTGTAGAGGTAGTTGGAGACTTCTTTGCCATCGATCTTCAGATTGACTGAATCGAGCTCAAAGTATTCTCCGACATCCATCGATATGAAGAACGCCACTTGCGAATTCGCCGGGAACAGCAGCTCTTCCTCAAGCAGAAACAAGTCCCGGTTTAGATCCAGCACCTCTTTTTTGAGGCCCTGCACATCCTCGTCAAGGCTGCGAAATTGCTCGCGTGACTCGGCATCCGCATCCATTGACGCTTGCTCTTGCGCGATCGTCGTAGCACCGAATGCCAGCACCAGGCTGGCCGCGAAGCTGATCAAAAATCGTTTTGTCACCATTAATCTCCTGCGAACCGATGGGTCTCGGTTACTCCCTCAGTAGTGAGCGAATCTGGTCCAGGTATTTATCTTCATAACCCGGCTTGTAGCCATGATGTACGTAGCGGACGGTTCCCTCGCGATCGATGAGAACTGTTACCGGCATCGCCTCGACCTTGTAGAGCTTGCTGACTTCCTTGCGGGCGTCGAACAATACGGGAAAGCTGACGCCGAGCTCAGACACCATGTTCATAGCTTTGCGAGAATCATCATCAATATTGACGCCGAGCAAACTGAAACCAACGCGCTCATAGCGCGAATACAGTTCGTCCAGCAGCGGCATTTCCTGGCGACAGGGGCCGCACCAGGTCGCCCAGAAATTAACCATGACAACGTCGCCGCGATACTCGGAAAGTCTCACGTTGTCGCCACTGCTATTCTTGAGCGCAAAGTCAGGCGCTGCTTGCCCGGTCAGGTCCGAAGAAGCCAGGCTCGTGGCTGCAAATACGCTTAACGTCAGACCCAGTAGTAAATTCTTCATTTTCATCATCTCATTCCTTGTCATATCAGCCAGGATCGATCCATGTCCTGAAACGGCGGAACTACAACGCGCATGGTGACAGCCCAAGCCGGGTTGGGGGCGTGACGATCGTCACAAATGGCCAGTCTTGTCTAAACATAATGGCCTGCTCCGAAGCCTCGAAATGCACGATTTTCCCGCCTCAACGGGACAAGTGTGCCGCGTAATCGTCACAGATTACGTTAAATAGCCCTATTTTCCAGATATTTTCGATTGCGGGTAGTACCCTGCCCTGGCCGCAGGTGAGGATTTCTTATTAGCCCACCAACAGATAATCTATGATAAGCGTATCAAACTGAATTTAAAGTGAATATTCGTCTGTATTCGGCGACAAAGCAGACTTTTTTGGGGGCCTGTTACGGTTCTGGTTGTTGTAAGCCGTCTGAATAATAGATTTGGCCATCAGCATCAATGACGATGCTTTCATAGTCCGGCAACGAGCCAATCAGGCGCAGCCCTTTGTCCACACCCATGACAAATACTGAAGTAGACAGCGCATCAGTGAATACAGCATCGGGGCCGAATACCGTCGCGCTGTGCACACCGCTCGCCGGCGCTCCCGTGCTTGGCTGCAAAATGTGATGATAGCGTACGCCGTCTTCCTCGAAGTAACGCTCGTAGTCACCGGATGTCGAAATAGCTTCGTCTTCCAGCGGAACTGATATTGCGACCTGACCGTCCTCGCGTGGATCTCGTATGCCGACCATCCACGGCTGACCACGCCGATCACCGACAAGCCGCGAATCGCCGCCTGCTGTCACAATGCCGTGTTCGACGCCGTTCGCACGCAGAATATTGGCGCCGCGCTCAACAACGTAACCCTTCGCGATGCCACCGAGATTGATACGCACTCCCTGCTCGCTAAAGCTGACGGTACCGCCGGCCTGATCAAGTTCAACGAATTTCCAGTTGATGAGTTGGCGTTCTTCCGCAACAGTCTCTGCATCGGGGCGCTGCCGATCTCTAAAATCGTAATGTTGCCCAACACTCTCGTACGTTACGTCGAAGGCTCCGAGAGTCAGTACGGAAATATCGAGAGATCGCTGAATCAGATCAAATAACTCGCCGCCGGCGGGCACAGGTTCATTCGCTGCCCGTCGATTGATGTCGGATATGCGGCTTTCCTCAATGTAGGTACTCATCAGCTGGTCAATGCGATGAACCTCGTCGAACACCTGTTCGACCAGCAATTCGCCCGCCACCGGGTCATCATGCCAAATCAAAACGCTGACTTCGGTGCCCATCATTGGCCGCGCATCACCGACCCAGTCCGCATGCGCCGAGCTTGAAAACAGCAAGATCGACGCCATAAGTAGAGTTAGTTTGCGCCCAGGGTTATGCTTGGCCCTTCGAATTCTTGACAAGGAGCGGGACAGTGACTTCATTCTTGATATTCCTCGCGATTATCGCTGCGATTGTTATGTGGGGCGTCGGTATTTACAACCGGCTGGTCAATGAACGTAATCGCGTCAAGAACGGTTTTGCGCAAATCGACGTACAACTGACTCGTCGCTACGACTTGATACCGAACCTTATCGAAGCGGTCAAAGGTTACATGAAACATGAGCGCGAGACGCTTGATGCCGTAGTCAAGGCTCGCAATTCCGCCTCAGCGAGCCTGGATGCCGCCAAAGCCGATCCTGCTAACGCACTTGCCATGAAAGAACTCGGTGCGTCTGAAGGCGCGTTAACAAGCGCGCTTGGCCGACTGTTTGCCCTGTCAGAAGCTTATCCTGACCTCAAAGCAAATCAAAATATGATGCAGTTTCAAGAAGAGCTGACGAGTACAGAAAACAAGGTCGCGTTCTCGCGCCAGGCGTTCAACGATACGGTTCTGCAATACAACAACTCTGTGCAGAACTTCCCGAATAACCTGATTGCTGGCTTCTTCAGTTTTGCACTCGCGAGCTTCCTGGAAATAGAGTCGGAAGAAAAACGCGAGGTGCCTGAGGTCTCGTTCAGCTAGTCGCTCGCTCCAGCCCCCGCGACCAGAGCCACGTTGAATTTTTTTGACTCCCAGGACAAAGCCCGCCGCACAACGCGGCGGTTGGTTTTTGCCTATATTCTGGCAACAGCGCTGATCGTAATTGGCGTGACGCTGATCGTCGGTATCGCGTTGTTCAATTTCACGGACACCGGCTACGGTAATACGAGCGGAGCATTTATCGGGCAACAGGCGCCCATCCTCATCGGCACGGCGGTACTCACGACACTATTCATCCTCGGGGCCACGGCATTCAAGACAGCATCTCTGTCATCTGGCGGCGGCCGCGTTGCGCTGGATATGGGAGGGACGCTTGTACCGCCGGACGTGCGAGATCCATTACGGCGAAGACTCCGCAACATCGTTGAAGAGATGGCTATTGCGTCCGGCATGCCTGTCCCGGATATCTATGTACTGGAGCAGGAAAGCGGAATAAACGCATTTGCTGCCGGTTACACGCCGGGAGATGCTGTCATCGCTGTCACCCGAGGCACGCTTGAACTCCTGGATCGGGAAGAACTGCAAGGTGTCATTGCCCATGAGTTCAGTCACATACTGAACGGCGACATGCGGCTGAACATCCGGCTGATGGGCGTGCTATTCGGCATCCTGGCGCTTGGGTTGATCGGGCGGATGATTCTGCGCAGCGGACACCATGCCAGCATCGTTTCGAGCCGCCGCGGTCGCGGCGCACCGGTCGTACTCGTCATTGGTCTCGGCCTGGCCATTCTTGGCGGTATCGGCGTTTTTGTCGCGCGGGCGATAAAAGCCGGCATTTCGCGGCAACGTGAGTACCTTGCCGATGCGTCCGCCGTGCAATTCACTCGCCAGACCGACGGCCTCGCCAGTGCACTGAAGAAAATTGGTGGCTATCAGGAAGGATCGCATTTGCAGGCCGCAGACCCGGAAGAAGTCAGCCACATGCTGTTCGGCACAGGATCCGGACTCAGCGGCATGTTCGCGACACACCCACCCCTGACAGAGAGGATCCAGGCTCTCGATCCCCATTTCAAGGCAAGCGATTACCCCGCCGTCGACATACGGACCCGCGACACGGTAAGCAGCAGCGCGAATGTAGCCGGGCTTCATTCTGGCACAACAACAGCAGTTGCAAGTGGCGGCGCCACCGACTTGTCAGAGACCATTGCGGAGATGGTCGGCGACCCTGAAACCCGGCACGTTACATTCGCTGGCCATGTGCGACGATCCGTTCCCGAACTACTTTATGAGGCCGCACATTCAGACGAACGCGCATACCTGCTTACCATCGCACTGATCCTCGACAGCAGCGGGCGCGATCTCGAGCGGCAGCTAACACTGACGGAAGAAAGACTCGGTGCGGAACGTGTACAGCTAATCCGGCAGTTTTACGAAAAGATCTGCAGTATCGGTGCCGAATACCGATTACCGTTGATGGAGATCGCTTTCCCTGCTCTGAAGCGCAGACCCTTGCCGCAACTCAGTTACCTGATCGATCTCGCCCAACGCCTGATTGCTATCGATGGTGAGACGGACTTATACGAGTATTGCTACTACCGCATCCTCATCGGCAATCTCGGCCAGGCAGTTGACCCATCTGCCCGCCCGAAACATCGACGTGGTATTCGCGAACCCGTGCGCCGAGCCGCTGTTGATCTTCTGCGAATTATCGCCAAACACGGTCACGAAGATCCTGGCGAAGCAAAACGAGCGTTTGATGCCGGTGTAGCGTCTTTTGGCAAATGGGGAAGCCAGTTTGATTTTAATGGCGACTCCGGAGCTTCCGTGACCGTATTGGATCAGAGTCTGGATATTTTGCTCGCGCTCAATAACGAGGGTAAACAAATGCTGCTCGAGGCTATTACGGCCGTTGTCATGTCAGACAAGACGCTTTCCATCACCGAGGCCGAGTTGATTCGAGCCATCTGCGCAAGCCTCGATTGCCCATTGCCTCCAATACTCGTCGAACATCCGCTCGCTTGACAGCGCAATGAGGAGCGTCGATTTTTCGCGTATCATGGAACTCTTTTGTATCTGGCTTTTCTACTAACTTCATGAGCGATAAAACACTGAAAACCTTACTTGTCGTCCTCGCATTGACGCTCGCACTTCCGGCTGCCGCTGCGACGCGGGAGGAAAAACGCGTTGGCGACGCTGCTGACGTCATTGACCAACTTTTGCGTCTACCCGAAAAATCCATCCCACCAGCGTTGCTGGCTCGGGCCTACGCTGTTGCCGTTGTCCCGGATGTAGTCAAAGCAGGCTTCGGTATTGGCGTGCGCCGAGGCAAAGGCATCATCGTCGTCCGCCAGGATGACAATTCATGGAGCAACCCTGCTTTTATAACGCTAACTGGCGGCAGTATCGGTTGGCAGGTTGGCGCTCAATCAACTGATGTCGTTCTCGTTTTCAAAACACGTAAGGGTGTCGTTGATATATCGCGCGGCAAGCTGACACTGGGTGCCGATGCATCGATAGCGGCGGGCCCTGTCGGGCGCCATACAGAGGTCGCAACCGACCTGCGATTTGAAGCAGAGATCGTGTCTTACTCCCGCAGTCGCGGGTTGTTCGCAGGAGTCGCACTGGAGGGGACCGGTGTCACAATGGATAACAAGGCAAACTCTGCCTTCTACGGTTCTTCCACAATGACGCCGGATAAAATCTTCGCCAGCTCGCCTAATATTGCTCCGGATATCGCGAACAAATTTGTGCAGGTCCTGACTGCTCAAACCCGACGTTTGCCAACTAAACCGGGCATGCAGCCCGGCGCGACGTCGTCACCGACCACCGCGGACGACGCCCCGTCTGAAGTACGCACATTCGGTATGCCCGGCAACGACGAATCGGGCGAGTAGAACCCAAGCTGCTGAACAATCGGCCGTGAAAGAACTAATCCAACAGGTGCAATCTCTGGCCGAATTAATCGGCCC
>CAYTNO010000067.1:0-8498 GCA_964439125.1 uncultured Woeseiaceae bacterium
CCAGGTCGTTCGTTGGCTCATCGAGAACCAGCAGGTTGGCGGGTCGCGTAAACAGCTTCGCCAGAATGACGCGATTTCGCTCTCCGCCTGACAGTGCCTTGACTGGAGTCATTGCACGTTTCGGACCAAACAGGAATCCCGTCAAGTATCCGACGACGTGGCGGTCTTTGCCATTGAGTTTGATGTAAGTGCGGCCCTCACCAACGTTGTAGGCGACGGATTTCTCCGGATCCAGAGTCTCGCGTAGCTGATCGAAATAGCCGATCTCAAGATTGGTGCCATGTTTCATTGTGCCGGTCTGTGGTTCAAGTTCGCCCAGCAACAATCGCAACAGCGTGGTCTTGCCAACGCCGTTATTGCCGATTAGGCCGATGCGATCACCACGCATGAGTTTGATCGAGAAATTTTCGATGAGCGGTTCATCCGTGTAGCGATAGCTCACATTACGGGCGCGAATAACTTTGCGCCCGGATTGTTCTGCTTCATCAATCGTGATCCGCGCGCGGCCATCGGACTTGAGGCGCTGCCCTCTTTCTTCGCGCATTTTCATAAGCGCGCGAGAACGCCCCTCGTTGCGCGTCCGACGTGCCTTGATGCCTTGCCGAATCCATACTTCTTCCTGCTCGAGTTTTTTGTCGAATCGGGCGTTGGCTGTTGCCTCATCCTCTAGCGCTTTTTCCTTTCTAATTAGGAAGTTACGGTAGTCGCCGGGCCAGCTGGTGAGTCTTGTCCGGTCGATTTCGACGATGCGCGTCGCGAGCCGTTGCAGGAAGGCACGGTCGTGAGTGATGAATAACACCGCACCCGGGTAGGAGTAGATCCGGTCCTCCAGCCACTTGATGGTCGCGATGTCGAGGTGGTTTGTTGGCTCATCGAGCAGTAACAGATCGGGCTTTTGCACCAGCGCCGTTGCAAGCGCCACGCGCCGCCTCCATCCACCTGACAGTTCACTCATCTTCTTATCGGCCGGCAGATTGAGATCGCTTATCGTTTTTTCGACGTGTTGCTCAATGTGCCAGCCATCGTGCGCATCGATTTTGGCATGCAGCGCTTCGAGTTCCAGCAAACCGTGTTTGTCGAGTTTGAGCTGCGATTGTTCTTCGTACGTCCGCAAAAGTTTCTTGATATCGGCAAGCCCCGAACGAACCACATCATGGACGTAATGATCGAGCGCATCGGGCAGAGCCTGGGATAGCTCGCTGACGATCAGGTTGTCGCTGCGCACAATCTCACCGCGGTCTGCTTCGAGTTCACCGCTGATGAGCTTGAGTGTTGTGGATTTGCCCGCACCATTGCGCCCAATCAGGCAGATGCGTTCGCCGGGCTCAATAGCAAGATCCGCGTCGATCAGGATGGGCTGATCACCGAACTCAAGCGTAATTTGATCGAAACGTAGTAGTGACATCGTTTACTGTAGGCAGGCTGTTGCAGGAGGCTACCATGAGCGACGAAAGACTGGTCGATATTGAGACCAAACTGGCACACCAGGATCACCTGATGATCGAACTTAATGACGTCATCACAAATCAACAGGACAGAATCATGAAACTGGAGGAGCTGTGTAGTTCGCTGGTCGAACGCGTGCGCTCGATTGGCGATTCCATGCCAGGCGAGGCATCTCAGGAGGATCCGCCACCGCACTATTGACGGTGTCGGATAACCCATACGGCAGCAGTGCTGCGTTGAAGTATAGTGTTAGAGGCAACGATGCCCGGGAGACGGTCATGTCCAAATTAGTCAGGCTGATTCTAATTTCATTGTTGCTGCCGGCATTCGCTCCGGCAGCCCAGATCCATGTTCCCGACCAACTCAAGGACTGGCAGCAATGGGTACTCAAGGACAAGGAGTACCTCGCTTGTCCGTTCTACTTCAATCGAGCAGCAGCCGAACAGGGCGATTTTGTATGTGCCTGGCCCGGGCTTCTCGAGCTTACAGTCGATGCGAATAGTGGTCGGTTCTCGCAACAGTGGACTGTCTATGCTGACGATCAATGGTTGCCGCTGCCTGGCGACACCGCATACTGGCCGCATCGCGTAATGGTGAACGGTCGTGCAACCGAAGTCGTAATGCGCGGCGGCATGGCGAACGTTCGACTTGGCCCCGGGAGTCACCGAATTTCCGGCAGTTTCGAATGGGACGAGAGGCCGGGTGTATTTCGCGTTCCCGCCGCGAGCGGGCTGGTCTCACTTACCGTTGACGGTAATGACGTTGCTCGGCCTGAGCGTACGAATGCCGGTATTTTTCTCGGCGAGAGAGAGCGGCAATCGCAAGCTCGCGACGCGGTTAGCACGCAGGTCTACCGGCTGGTCGCTGACAATATCCCGACGCGGCTGACGACCAGCTTGCGGATTGATGTCTCCGGCGGTGTTCGCGAGGAGCTTTTTGGCCCGCTGCTGCCGGAAGGGTTCGTGCCTTTGACAATCAACAGCCAGTTGCCGGCGCGTCTGGAGCCGGACGGCAACTTACGCGTCCAGGTACGCCCCGGCCGTTGGACGATCTCGCTGGTTGCCCGTGGCGCAGATGTGCTCAATTCGGTTGCGTTGCCGACACCGGAGACCAACCTCCCGGGCGAAGAGATCTGGAGTTATCAGTCGAACGATCGACTAAGGGTAACGGCTGCGGAGGGTCTGCCTCCGGTTGACCCAATGCAAGTGCAAGTGCCCGGCAACTGGCAGGAATTGCCGGCTTTTCGAATTGAGGCGGGCGAGTCGCTGACGCTGGTCGAGCGCAGTCGAGGCATCGTGGCCGCAGACAACGAACTCTATCTCGAACGCAGCATGTGGCTCGATTTCGACGGTGCGGGTTTTATCGTAAGCGATGAAGTAAGTGGGGACATGCGCACGGGCTGGCGCCTCGACATGGCCGCTCCGTTCACTGTGCTGAGCGCATCAGAAGACTATGAAAATCTGCTGATCACCGAAGGCAGCGAGGAAGGCCTGTCTGGCGTTGAGCTAAGGCGGCGTGATGTCGCACTTGAGGCGATTGGCAGGGCGGAAACGCGCCGTGCAATGCCAGTCAACGGCTGGGACGCGAGATTTGCAGGCGTAACCGCGGTCCTCAATTTGCCGCCGGGCAACAAGTTGCTCGCCGCGCCCGGCGCGGACAAGGCGCCGCGGAGTTGGGTCAGCCAATGGCAACTGCTCGACTTCTTCCTGGTGCTCATAATTACGATTGCTGCATGGCGTTTGTTCGGCCGGACAGCGGGAATCATCGCGCTTGCTGCGCTGGTTCTGAGTTTTCACGAGTTCAATGCGCCATCCTGGCTGTGGCTCAATCTGCTCATTGCAGTCGCTCTGCTGAGGGTTGCGCCGGAGGGTCGATTGCGGCAGACCGTACAGGTGTATCAGTTCACCAGTGTGGCAATCCTGGTGCTTGCGCTTGTGCCGTTCGTGGCGAGCCAGCTGCGCGTTGCCATCTATCCACAGCTCGAGCCGCAATACGGTGCAGTTCAAATGGGTGCATTGACTATGAGCGCGCCTGCCGAATCACTTGAATACGAGCGGCGAAATGCACCGGTTGCAGATAAACCTGCGAGCAAAGTCGCGAGACAAGATCTGATGGCGATGGAGGAAACAGTCGTCGCGAGAGGCCGGGTGGCGGATAGCTTCAGCAGCTACGCTCGTTACGCGCCGAACGCGATTGTGCAGGCTGGGCCGGGCATACCCTCGTGGACATGGAATTCGTATCGCTTGAACTGGAGTGGTCCGGTAGACGCCGAACAGACGATGCGGCTTGTCATTTTGCCGCGCTGGGCCGTGACAATATTGCGTTTCGTCGAAGTGATCATGCTGCTGTTGTTCACAGCTGTATTCGCTGCAGAGGTACTCAAACGTCGTATCAAGCTGCCTGGCGGAATGGCTCTTGGCCGGGCAACGGCGAGTGGTTTTATGGCGGTCGGTCTGTTGACGCTGCTCATGGTTGCGAGTCCTGCTGTCGAGGCTCAAACACCTGACCCTGAATTGCTGCGTGAACTCGAGAACCGTCTCGTTGAACCTCCGGAATGTGCACCGCGCTGCGCCGAAATGGTCGCAGCTGATGTTGTGATTGGTGTCGAGAGCATCCGTATGACTCTAACGGTGCATGCGATGGCGGACGTTGCCGTGCCTTTGCCGGGTTCGGAGCAGGGCTGGCGGCCGCGCGCTATTCTCCTTGATGGCTCTGCAGCCGGGCAGGTGTTCCGGGGTCAGGATGAGTCGCTCTGGATCCGCCTTGCCGCGGGACGACATACGCTCGTGCTGAGCGGCCCGGTTCCTGCTGTCGACAGTCTTGAGGTTCCGTTTCCGACTCCGCCGCGGGTAATTGAAATTGACAGCGAGGGCTGGTTTGCCGCAGGCATCAAAGACCGTCGTTTATTGTCGGGGTCGCTCCAATTGACTCGCCTGCAAACCGAAGGCGACGGCAGTGCCGATGTGCGCTGGGAAAGCAGCCGTTTCCCGGTGTTTGTGCGTATCGATCGATCCATTGACCTGGATCTCGATTGGCGACTGACAACTACTGTGTTTCGCGTTGCGCCGACACAAGGTGCTTTGACACTAGAAGTTCCGTTGATTGATGGTGAGTCGATAGTGACTGGCGACTTTACAGTTGCGGACGGTCGCGTACTCGTAACGATGAACCCGAATCAACGCTCCGTCTCGTGGCGCTCAAATTTGCCACGCAAATCGCCGCTGGCGCTCAAAGCCGAAAAGGGTGCTGCCTGGCAAGAGGTTTGGCGTGTTGGTGTTGGCAGTATCTGGCATGCGAATTTCAGTGGCGTGCCCGAAAGCGAGAACCCGCAAGCTCCGGATGATGCTCGCATCGCCGAGTTTTTTCCGCGAGGCGGCGAATCACTAATGATTGAAGCAATGCGACCCGAAGCCAGCAAGGGCTCAACGCTGGCGTTTGATTCCGTTGAAATCAATGTCGAGCACGGCAGTCGATCAACGACCTCGACGCTGGAGCTTGAGTACCGAAGTACTCGAGGCGCACAGCATGTCATTCGACTTCCTGACAATGCCGAAGTCACCGAAGTCCTGATTGATGGTGATCTTGAGCCGTTGCGAGCGGATGCCGGTGAGCTGACTGTTCCGATCTTGCCGGGCGAGCACTCCGTCGAGATTAGCTGGCGAGCGGGTGAGGAAATTTCGAGTCGCACCAGTACACCAACCGTTGACATAGGTGCTCCTGCCAGCAACATTTCCCTGAACATGGAACTGCCGGACAATCGTTGGCTGCTTGCAACCAACGGCCCTCGCCTTGGGCCAGCAGTGCTGTATTGGTCAGAACTTGTCTTCCTGTTGATTTTCGCGCTGATTCTGGGTCGAACGAGTCTTGCGCCATTAACCACCCGTCATTGGTTGTTGCTCGGGCTCGGATTCAGCACATTCAGCTGGCCGGTTCTCGGAATTGTTATCGCGTGGCTGCTTGTTTGTGGTGCTCGACAAAAGTGGCAGGCCGAGGTGCCCTCATTGGTGTTTAATGCCATACAAATCGTGATTGGTGGCGCGACAATAATTGCACTAGGAGCCATAGTCTCCAGCCTGCCTTATGGATTGCTCGGCACGCCCGATATGCATGTAAGCGGTTTCAACAGCTTTGGCAACTCGCTGAGCTGGCTTGCTGACCGCAGCGAGTCCGTGCTCCCAACGGCGGTGGCGTGGTCGGTACCGATGTGGATTTACAAAGTACTGATTCTTGCCTGGGCCTTGTGGCTGAGTTTTGCTCTGTTACGCTGGCTGCCTTGGGTTTGGCAGTGTTTCTCGAGCCAGGGGTTCTGGCGAAGTAAGGCAAAAGCGGCTTAGGGGCGGCTCACGCCGGGACAAGAGCAGGATATGCAGGCGCTACAATCGACATGGATAGTCATCTTTCTCGCTGTGCTCGTGTGGTCCGGCATCGGCCCGCATGACTATCCAACCTGGTGGCTTGAGGTTTTTCCGGCGCTGGCTGCCGCGGCCGTCCTGTGGTTCACACGCGAGCGGTTTCCGCTGACGCGCCTGACCTACATTCTTATCCTCGTCCATTGCGTCATTCTGATGATCGGCGGTCATTACACGTACGCCGAGGTGCCGTTCGGCGAGTGGGTTCGTGAGGCTTTCGACCAGACGCGCAACAACTACGACAAGCTTGGTCACTTTGCGCAAGGGTTTGTACCGGCCATCGTGGCGCGCGAGGTTATCATTCGGCTGCGCGTCATTACCCGACCAGCATGGCGAAACTTCTTCATCGTGTGCCTGGCTTTGGCGATCAGCGCGTTTTACGAACTGATCGAATGGTGGGTTGCGCTGTTGTCTGGTGAGGCTGCAGAAGCCTTCCTCGGGACACAGGGTTACGCCTGGGATACGCAGTCAGACATGGCGTGGGCGTTGCTCGGGGCAGTCATCGCCTTGTTTCTGCTCGGCGGCCTGCAGGACAAGCAATTGAGAGCTGCGGGGTATGTCTCGACATGATGCGAGTATCCAGTGTGATTCTCTTCTGCATACTGAGTTTGTCGGCGCTGGCCAGCGATGCAGACAGTGAAAGTGTGCGTGTGCGAATGACGACCGACCTCGGAGTGGTCGATATTGAGATCAACACTGAGGCGGCACCCATATCGGCAAACAACTTCCTGCGGCTTGTCGACGGCGGGCACATGGATGGCACCTCGTTCTACCGCGTCGTCTCTCTGGAGAACGACAACGGTAGTCCGCCAATTTCAGTCATCCAGGGCGGTAACGGATCCGGCGATAGCCCGTTCGAACCCATCGCGCATGAGACCACTGAAGACACGGGATTGTTGCACCTGAACGGAGCTATTTCGATGGCGCGTGGCGATGTTGGTACCGCATCGACCGAATTTTTCATCTGCATCGGCGCGCAGCCCGCATTGGATTTTGCTGCGCAGAGAAATCCGGACGGGCAGGGTTTTGCCGTGTTTGGTTACGTTGTTGACGGCATGGACGTCGTGCAGGCAATACATCAGCAGCCATCTGACGCGCCGACCGAGAGCGCCTACCTCAAAGGGCAGATGCTCGAGGAACCTGTAACAGTTATTTCGATTCGACGAGCGGTTTCAGATACTCACCCGTAAACGACTGCTTGTTCGCAGCAACATCTTCGGGTGTGCCTGTTGCAATGATCTCACCACCGCCGTCGCCACCCTCCGGGCCCAGGTCGATGACCCAGTCTGCTGTCTTGATGACATCAAGATTGTGCTCGATGACGACAATCGTGTTGCCGTGATCCCGAAGTCGATGCAGCACACGCAGTAAGTGTTCGATGTCGTGAAAGTGCAGTCCCGTAGTCGGCTCATCAAGAATATACAGGGTATTTCCGGTGTCCCGTTTCGACAGTTCTCGGGCGAGCTTGATGCGCTGCGCCTCACCGCCTGACAACGTCGTCGCATTCTGACCGAGCCGAATATAGGACAAGCCAACGTCAATCAGCGTGTGCAGTTTTTTGGCGACCACCGGAACGTTCCTGAAGAATTCGGCAGCGTCCTCAACTGTCATGTCGAGGACTTCGTGAATGGTTTTGCCTTTGTAACGAATCTCAAGAGTTTCGCGGTTGTAACGCTTGCCTCGGCAAAGGTCGCAAGGAACGTAAACGTCGGGCAGGAAGTGCATCTCGACCTTAATGACGCCGTCGCCCTGACAGGCCTCGCAGCGGCCGCCCTTGACGTTGAAACTGAAGCGCCCCGGCATGTAGCCGCGTGAACGAGCCTCTTGCGTACCGGCAAACAGCTCACGAATCGGGGTAAACAAGCCGCTATAGGTCGCGGGGTTTGATCGTGGCGTGCGGCCGATCGGGCTTTGGCTGATATCGATAACCCGGTCGATGGCCTCAAGCCCACGAATTTCATCGTGTGGCGCCGGGCTGCGGTTGCTGCGATTGAGCAGGTCGGCGACGGCTTTGTAAAGCGTGTCGTTTACGAGTGTCGACTTGCCAGAACCGGATACTCCGGTAACACAGGTCATCAGGCCCACAGGAATCGAAGCCGTGATGTTTTTGAGGTTGTTACCAGTGGCGTCGACGATCGTTATCTGTCGATCCTTGTCCGGCTTGGTGCGCTTGTCAGGCACTGCGATCTTGCGCTTACCCGAGAGATACTGACCGGTCAGCGACTCTGGATGTTCCCGTACTTCCTGCGGCGTGCCCGCAACGACAATCCGACCGCCGTGGATTCCGGCTCCGGGGCCGAGGTCGACGACGTGATCGGCCGAGAGAATTGCCTCTTCGTCGTGCTCGACAACAATAACGGTGTTACCGATATCGCGAAGATGTGTCAGCGTACCCAGCAAGCGCTTGTTGTCGCGTTGGTGCAGTCCGATTGAGGGTTCGTCGAGGATGTACATGACGCCGACGAGGCCGGAGCCGATCTGGCTCGCAAGGCGAATACGCTGTGCCTCGCCACCCGACAGCGTTTCAGCACTGCGATCGAGAGACAGATAGTCGAGGCCGACGTCGCTAAGAAAGCCAAGGCGTGCACCGATTTCTGAAACGATCTTCTCGGCGATAGTGGCGCGCCAGCCTTCGAGTTTGAG
>CAYTNO010000068.1:0-8462 GCA_964439125.1 uncultured Woeseiaceae bacterium
TGATCCATCACCTGCAACAGTAGGTTGAATACTTCCGGATGCGCTTTTTCAATTTCGTCGAGCAGTACGACCGCATGCGGGTTTTTGGTGACCGCTTCAGTAAGCAGTCCACCCTGATCGAACCCTACGTAACCCGGCGGCGCGCCAATAAGGCGAGACACAGCATGCCGTTCCATGTACTCGGACATATCGAAGCGAATAAGCTCGACACCCATGCAAAGAGCAAGTTGGCGAGTAACTTCGGTTTTACCGACACCTGTCGGACCCGCAAAAAGGAACGCACCAATAGGCTTGTCTTCCTCACGCAGCCCCGAACGGGACATCTTGATCGCAGAACCCAAAGCTTCTATGGCTTGGTCCTGACCGAATATCGTTAACTTGAGATCACGTTCGAGTGTGCGCAAAGCATCTCTATCGGATGATGAGACACTTTTGGCCGGGATACGCGCCATTTTCGCGATAACGTTCTCGACCATATCAACTGTTACGCGATTGCCCCGCTCCGATTCGGGTTGCAGACGCAGGCTGGCACCCGCCTCGTCAATCACATCGATAGCTTTGTCCGGCAAATGCCTGTCATTGATATGACGCATCGACAACTCCGCCGCGGCCTGCAGCGCATCCGAGTCGTACTTGATCCCGTGGTGTTCTTCAAAACGAGATTTCAGACCGTGCAGAATGGCCACTGTCTCTTCGAGACTCGGCTCCGGCACATCTATTTTCTGGAAACGACGTGCAAGTGCATGATCTTTCTCAAAAATTCCGCGGTACTCAGTATAGGTTGTGGATCCTATGCAGCGGATCTCGCCGTTGGCCAGCACCGGCTTTATGAGATTACTCGCATCCATTACACCACCGGATGCCGCGCCGGCTCCGATAACGGTATGGATCTCGTCGATAAACAAAATTGCACCAGGGTCTTCGCTGACTTCCGCGATTACGCCCTTGAGACGCTTTTCAAAGTCGCCACGGTACTTGGTGCCCGCCACTAACGTGCCCATGTCGAGCGCGTAAATTGTGGAATTGCGCAAAATTTCGGGGACGCGCTCCTCGGTAATCATCCTCGCAAGGCCTTCAGCAAGCGCGGTCTTACCGACGCCGGCATCACCGACGTATAGCGGGTTATTTTTACGGCGACGGCACAAGATCTGAACGGTTCGTTCAATTTCGACTTCACGACCTATCAGCGGGTCGATCTTGCCGTCCATAGCCCGCTGGTTGAGGTTGGTCGCATATTGCTGCAGCGCCGATGCCTCCGGCTCCGCCTCACTGTCGAGCGATGACTCTTGCTCATTCCCACCTGACTCGCCGGGCACCTGTGGCAAACCGTGCGAAATGTAATTGATGACGTCCAGCCGCGTGACGTCCTGCAGATCCATCAAATAAACCGCCTGTGACTGCTTTTCACTGAATATGGCAACCAGGACATTGGTGCACGTAACTTCTTTCTTACCACTCGACTGCACGTGGAAAACTGCGCGTTGCAACACACGTTGGAAACCGAGCGTGGGCTGAACGTCCGTTTCGTCATCCTGCGGCATCAGCGGCGTTTGTTCCTCGACGAACTCGGTCAATTGCCTGCGCAATTCGGGAATGTTCGCGTTGCAGGCTTTGAGGACTTCATAAACCCTGGGAACCTCGAGCAGCGCGAGCAACATGTGCTCGACTGTCATGAACTCATGACGGAGGTCACGAGCCTGCTGGAAGGCCTCGTTCAGGCAAAACTCGAGTTCGCTGCTTAACATATAGCTATCTTAACCCCTTCAAGACTCTTCCATCGCGCATAACAATGGATGCTGGTGCTGCCTGGCTATACCCATCACCTGGGCAACTTTGGTTTCCGCGATCTCGAAATTGAACACGCCGCAGACACCCTTACCTTTCGTATGTACCTCTAACATGACCTGTGTTGCGCGAGTACGTTCCATACCGAAAACGGATTCAAGTATATCGACAACAAACTCCATCGGCGTGAAGTCATCGTTTATCAGCACCACGCGGTACAACGGAGGTCGTTTAACTCTTGGGCGTGCCTCTTCAACGGCAAGCTCGTAGCCATCGGCGCTGTCTTTGTCAGGTCGGTTTTCGCTCATCGGTCTTATTTCAATCTCTATTTATGCTGGCATATGTCACTAATTTGACCCTGCCCGGTTACTGGCGGGTTATTATATATGGGCTCACGATGTCGATCTCCAAGTCTGATTCATGAGTTTTTTGCAATTCTCGGAATCCGGTTCACCCTCCAGAGATCGATTACCCGGGAATTGAGGGTCTATATCCTTGCAAAATATAGGTTTTTTGCCCTTTCGGGCTTGTTTGCAGCTGTCGTCAACCCGTATCATCTTGGCGCTGCGTTTATAGCTACATCAAGGTTAATAAAAGAAAGTCCACTTTATTATGACGAGCGAAGCAAAATGGTCCGATTTCGCAAGCATGGACAGCGCGAAGACAGTCGCCGCTGCCAATCGCTTGTTGCCGGCATGGCTTAGCCTGCTGCTCGTTGTCGTCATCGCCTGGCAGTTAGCTCGAGTCATCTGGATGCTGGTACCGGGTCCGGCGACCGGCGACGCCATCCAGGCGCCACCTCAGTCGATCTCACTACAAAGCGCCGGGGCAGGCTCGGCCAATGCCCAGGACATAGCCGACGCCCATATCTTCGGTATAGCAAACAGCGACTCCGAGCTAGCCTTTCAACCTGTTGTCGATGAAACCGATAACCTTAGCGACACGCGCCTTTCGAATTTATCGCTGAAGGGCACTATCGCTTCTACACCAGCCGACATGGCCGTCGCCATCATTGCCGACGGTGCCAACGAAGAAAAAGTCTATACGATCGGTCAGTCCGTAACTTCGGGCGCAACACTGCACGCGGTGTATGCGGACCGCGTCGTTCTCAACGAAAACGGCGTACTCACCAATCTCAAATTGCCGAAAGACTTTCCGAAAAGCGCGGCAACGGTCGCCAGGCGTGACACCACAGTACGCAACCGAGCCAGAACTAATACTCAGAGCATCCAGTCTGTTGTCGCCAAAAACGTCTCACGGCTGGCTGACGTCATTCGTCCAACGCCGTATTTCGTTAATGGACAGCAGCAGGGCTATCGAGTGTACCCAGGCCGCAATCGCGAACAATTTGCCTCGCTCGGCTTGCGCCCGGGCGACTTGATCAAAGACATCGATGGCCAGGCATTATCTGACCCGTCGCAGGCAATGAAAATTTTTCAGTCAATGGACAGCGCGGATCAGGTGTCTGTCACCGTCGAACGCAATGGACAACCGCAGGTCCTTGTACTTAGCACCAGTCAACTCGACCTTGGGGACGAGACCGAAAAATGAATAACAAGCTACCCACATTATCGAGAGCCCGGCTCATTGTCGCGCTTACTGTCTGCAGCCTTCTTGCTTTGCCGTCTGCCTGGAGCCAACAGGCTACGGTTACGCCTAACTATAAAGAAGCCGACATCCGTCAGATCGTCGAGGCAGTCGGTGAAGTAACGCAGAAAAACTTCATTATTGACCCACGTGTCAATGCCAAAGTGACGATGTTGTCATCGACACCAATGACACCGGACGCGTTTTACGAGGCATTTCTTTCAATCTTGCAGGTGCATGGTTACATCGCCGTTACCACGGGCGATCTCATCAAGATTGTGCCTGATGCAACTGCGCGGCAGTACGCAGGCCCGATTGGTACATTGAGTTCTGCCGGTGCAGACGACATCGTTACACAGGTTGTTCAGGTCCATAATGTGGGCGCTGCGCAACTCGTACCGATTCTGCGGCCGCTGATTCCACAATACGGACACCTCGCCGCGCACCCCGGCTCGAACATGCTCATTATTTCGGATCGTGCCGCCAACGTAAATCGTATGATCACGATAGTCCGCCGCATCGACCAGTCCAGCGACGAGGACATCGAGGTAGTGCGGCTCGCGCATGCGTCGGCTACGGAGATTGTCCGAATCCTCACAACTCTCGCGCAACAGCCGCGTGCCGATGGGGTGCCGGTCACAACCAGCCTCGTAGCCGATGCTCGTACAAACAGCGTCCTTATCGGCGGAGACAAGACCGAGAGGCTCAGGCTACGTGCACTTATCGCACACCTGGACACACCGCTTGAAGACGGTGGCGATACACAGGTTCGCTATCTGCGCTACTCGGATGCGGAGGAACTCTCAACAAAACTTCAGACGCATTTTACGGCTCAAGTACAGGCTACTGCCGGTCAGGCAGCGGGGGCTGCGGCAAATCCGGTAAGCGTTTGGGCCGATACCCAAACGAACGCGCTGATCGTAAACGCGCCGCCGAAGATGATGCGATCGCTAATGCAAATCGTCGACAAGCTCGACATCCGGCGCGCGCAGGTGCTGGTTGAGGCAATTATTGTCGAAGTCATCGCGGATAAAACGTCGGAGCTCGGCGTTACATGGGCTATCGAAGGTTCCGGCTCAAATGCCCCGATTGGTGTCACTAACTTTCCTGACTTCGGGCCGGGTATCGTGCAACTTGGTGCTGCGGCTGGCAGTGGTGGCCAGATAGATCCAACCGGGCTTATCGGTGAGGGACTCACGATGGGCATCGGGCACATTAGTGACTCCGGCATCAGTTTTGGTGCAATTATCCGCGCGCTAAATGGCAATGCTGACACCAATATTATTTCGACACCCTCCATCGTTACGACGGATAACGAAGAGGCAACCCTCAACGTCGGTCAGGAAGTGCCGTTTGTCACTGGCTCGTATTCGAATACCGGAACCGGTGGTGGTACCGGCGGTGTCAATCCGTTCCAGACCATTCAGCGTGAGCAAATCGGTGTGAAACTGGCCATTACGCCGCAAATCAATGAAGGCAATTCACTGCTACTCAAAATTTCGCAGGAAATCTCGAACCTCGCCAGTTCCGCCGCCGCAGTCGACCTGATTACCAATCAGCGCATTATTGAGACGACCGTCATCGTCGATGATGGAGAAATACTCGTACTTGGCGGCCTTCTTGAGGATGTACTTCGAGAGAGTGAGCAGCGCGTGCCGGTGCTTGGGTCAATCCCAATACTCGGACACCTGTTCCGCAGCCGCAAGACTGACAAGGTGAAAACAAACCTGCTCATCTTTATTCGGGCCAAGATCCTTCGCGACGCATCGCAGACATCGTTCGAGACCAACTCGAAGTACAACCAAATTCGCAACATTCTGGAAGGCAGCCGGGGCTCAGGAATTGCGCTAATGCCGAAACTGGACAGGCCCACCCTGCCGCCACTCGAGAGCGAAGAACAGCCGATAGAGAGCGAAGAGCAGCCGAGCCAAGATGACGAGTAACGATCAACCTGTGGCAAGCCGTGTACTGCCCTTCTCTTTCGCAAAACGTCACGGAGTTCTAATTCGCGAAGTAACAGGAGAGACCGCGGACGCGGTCTATCGCCCCGGGGTATCTCCACTGAGTCTTGCAGAGGCGCGGCGCTTTGCCGGTATCCCGCTGAATCTTTCACGAGTATCGGCCGAAGCCTTCGACGCATTGCTGCAGGAGTCGTACGAGCAAGGCAGTAGCAAGGCCATGCACATGGTCGATGGACTGGACGACGAGTTGGATCTGACACAGGTTGCTCAGGAGCTGCAAGGTCCGTTAGACCTTCTCGAGAGTGACGATGACGCACCGATAATTCGCTTCATCAACGCAGTGCTGACTGAGGCCGTCAAGGACAATGCTTCAGACGTTCATATCGAACCCTACGAAAATCGGCTCGGTGTTCGCTTCCGAATCGACGGCGTGCTGCGTGAGATTCTCGAAACTCGGCGTGCACTCGCCCCTCTGGTGGCGTCCCGTATCAAAGTCATGTCCAAGCTCGACATCGCCGAAAAACGCCTGCCCCAGGACGGTCGCATTTCCCTGCGCATCGCCGGAAGAGCGGTTGACGTGCGTGTATCGACGATGCCATCAGGCCATGGCGAGCGAGTGGTTTTGCGGCTTCTGGACAAGCAAGCCGGCCGACTGGAGCTGACGTCACTTGGTATGGACGCCGACAGCCAGGCGACAATGGACAGCCTGATCCACAAGCCGCACGGCATAATTCTCGTCACAGGACCGACAGGCTCCGGTAAGACGACAACACTGTACGCCGCACTCGAGCGAATTAACGACAACACACGCAATATCATGACCGTTGAAGATCCGATCGAGTACTTTATCGACGGCATCGGCCAGACACAGGTCAACACGAAGGTCGAAATGACTTTCGCACGTGGCCTGCGGGCAATCCTGCGACAGGATCCGGACGTGGTGATGGTCGGTGAGATTCGCGATTTGGAAACCGCCGAAATTGCGGTGCAAGCCAGTTTGACGGGCCACCTGGTGCTATCGACTCTGCATACCAACACAGCATCGGGTGCCGTTACGCGGCTCCGGGACATGGGTGTCGAACCCTTCCTTCTGTCGTCAAGCCTTATTGGCGTGCTGGCGCAACGTCTCGTGCGTGTCCTTGACGACACAACCAAAGTGCCGCACACAGCGACCGAGTACGAATGCAATATTCTGGGTGTCGATCCCGCAGATCCGCCAACCTTGTACCACCCCGGGGAAGGAACGAATGGCGGCTTCGTCGGACGCACAGGTAAATACGAGCTCATTGCTGTCGATGACGAAATGCGCGAAATGGTTCACAACGGTGTGAGTGAGCAGGATCTCGATCGCCATGCCAGAAAGTCCAGCCCAAGCATCCGCGCTGATGGTCGTCGCAGAGTTCTCGACGGAACCACCACCCTGGAAGAGTTACTGCGCGTAACTCGAGAGGACTAACGCCGAAGCATGGGTGCCTACGAATACGTTGCACTGGACAAAGCCGGTAAAGAGTCCAAAGGACTTATTGAGGGCGACACGCCCAAGCATGTCCGGCAGGTTCTTCGTGAACGTCACCTGCTTCCGGTACAAGTTACTGAAGTTGCAAAAAAGGAAGCTCGTCGACAACGCAGTTTCTCCTTGCGCAGCGGCATGTCATCGGGCGAACTCGCACTGATCACGCGCCAGCTGGCATCGCTGTCCCAATCGGGTCTGCCGCTTGAAGAAGCCTTGCTCGCAGTCGGCCAGCAAAATGACCTGCCCCGTACGAAGAGCATCTTGCTCGGTGTGCGCTCCAAGGTCATGGAGGGTCACTCTCTCGCGGACGGATTCGGAGAATTTCCACAGGCGTTTCCAGAGTTGTATCGCGCCACCGTTGCCGCCGGTGAGCAATCAGGTCACCTCGACATTGTGCTCGAGCGACTTGCCGAATACACCGAAGCGCGGCAAACCCTGCGGCAGACCGTCACGAACGCATTGATCTACCCAATCGTTCTGGTGGTAATGGCCGTCGCCATCATCAGTTTTATGCTCGCTTCCGTCGTACCGAAGATTGTCGGTGTTTTCGAAAATACCGGCGGCGAACTTCCGGGTCTGACTCGCGGGCTCATCGCCAGTAGCGACTTTCTTCGCGATCACTGGTTATTGTTGATCATCGGAGTTGGGGCATTTGTCTATGTCATATGGCGGTTGCTACAAAAAGATGGTCCGAAACGTCGCTATCACCAGTTCTTGTTGAGGATGCCAATTGCCGGCAAGCTGACTCGCGGCGTCAATACCGCCCGATTCACGCGCACATTGAGCATTCTCGCCGGTAGCGGCGTGCCCATCCTGGATGCGCTAAAAATTGCTGCGGAAGTTATCGAAAATCTACCCATGCGCGATGCGGTTAACGATGCAGCTTTGCGTGTTCGCGAGGGCGCCTCGATTAGTGGCTCTTTGGATGAGAGCAAACTATTTCCGCCGATGATGATCCACCTGATCTCGAGTGGCGAAGCCGGCGGCCGTCTTGAAGAGATGCTATCGCGGGCAGCAACCAACCAGGAAAGAGAGGTTAATGGCCTCATCGCAACACTGCTCGGCATCCTGCAACCTCTGCTCATTGTGGCCATGGGTGGTATCGTAATGGTGATTGTGCTGGCGATACTCCTGCCTATCTTCGAAATCAATAATCTGATTCGTTGACCGATCGGCCCAACCCCCGCTCAATCTCCTTTCATGAAAGCAAGACCTGCGTTGTTGCAGCCCGTTTTCTTTCGCGGTATATAGTCAGTGTATAGCTACATGGCCTGATTTCTGTTGATCTGATTATTGCGTGAGGGCATGGCAATGAACGGTGAAGTTATTGATAACGAAGAGCTGGATGATGTCGCAGAAGACGTCGCAAAAGACGTCGAACTTGATGATGATGATCTTGCCAACGTTGGTGATCTATCGGTTGAGATAAACGTCGACGAGCTTGTTGCGAAAATCGAAGCAGATGACGATGATGATGCAGCAGAAAAGAAAGAGGTTCACCGGCGCATGGAAGCGCTAAACGAGCAGCGTAAAGCTGAAGAAGATGTAGATAGTACGTTCAATTTCAACCTGGACGACGATCTGTAAGTTCTGTCGCGGCTAAAGCCGCTCCCACA
>CAYTNO010000069.1:0-8345 GCA_964439125.1 uncultured Woeseiaceae bacterium
GCAAGCCGCGGCTCGAACGTCGCGATATTGCGCTGCGCGATCGATCGTCAACATCGTCTGCAGTGCGGACAAGTGTGCGGCTGTTCGAATTCCCGGCTCCGAACTCAGACCAGGGCCCAACAACTTGCGCCAAAACTCGGAATTGTCTGAGTGGCGCGGACGCAGCAGATCCGTTCGATCGGCCGTACGTTTTAGCAGGCGAAGCAAAGTGCAATTGGCCAGGCGGTCGCACCACTTGATTGTCGCACCCGATACGAGGCGCACCGCATATGGATTGTGCTGCGCCAGCTGCCACAAGAAGCCGAGCGCTGCCGCAACGAGGTGTCTGTCGCACCCGTCACTGGAGACCACCGCAAAAAGATCCCCGTTCGGATCGTCTGCAAAGAGCGCATTCCAGTAGTCATCATCTTGTTCGCGAAGCGACAGGAGCAGAAATGGCGCTTCGGAAAGTCGTCGCGCTTGCAAATCGGTCAGTCCCTCAACCATCGGGCGCAATTTCGGCGAGAAGGTCTGCCGAAGCCCAATTGCTTCAGGCGCTGTTCGCAAACTGTTGAGGAACGCCCGATTCAGCGCTCGAACGTTGTTGAATTCCGCCTTTTGCGGCCCGGAAAAGTCCATATCAGTCCCCTTTTGCTGCAATTCTCGCCAGATTCACGAGTTACTGTATTTATTATTGATCGACCATGTATGGATCATATATGCTTTTATACCACTATATATGGTCTATAACTATCATAAAGGGTTGAAAATGAGACTGACGGATGACCGCTATGCTGCTGAACGCAGCCAGTTCGAACTGGCTCTTCGAATGATCGGGCATGAAGCCCGCACAAGAACAATTCGCGAATGCACTGGATTATCGGACGATAGGATCCGCAAGGTTTATTCGACGTATTTTCTCAACGCCGGTGCCTCGAATGTACGGCGACGGCGTGGCAAATCGCCACGACAGGTAAACCGCTTCGTCAAGAATCCAGAGAACCAGTTGCAGGCAACAACCCTTGTGGCCCTGTATTGCAGTGGCTTGCTGTTACGAATTGACGCCAACAACGCGATAACCCCGTGCTGGCCGAGGCCGGACATTGAATTTGGTCATCGTATCTGCCGCGCTTTCGAGACTTACCTGTTGCTGCATGAAGATGCTCAACTGAGTTTCGAATGGGCGTGGAGCCTGTTGAAGAACATCTCCTACAATGACGAACTTTACCTCGCGGTTTGTGCGAGCTGCGAGACGCGCTATGTCCAGGATGCTTTTGCCCTGGATCACAGGTCCTGCCCATCCTGTGAGATCGAGGCGAATCGGCGCCGCCGACCGAGCGCACATAGTTTCGGCGGCTCCTGACGTTATCAGTACTGGCGATTTTCAAACGAGTCTGTACCCTAGCGGGCAAATGGAGAATTACAACGTATTTGCCGGCGCGTTTGTCGACAGAAGTGGTGAACGGCGCAAGGACCTCGACTGGCTAGCGGACGCGGTAAGTAACGATAACAGTCGCTTCGTTCCTGTCTGGGGAGATCAGTGCCTGGTCGATAGGGACTTGCAGCATGCGGTGTTGCTTGAACATCAACATGTCGAGCCGTTCATCGATGAACGCGAGCTAATCTTCCTCGGTGTGTTTCGCGGCCATCCTACGTTCGCCGTTGCGATCGATTCAGCCGGCGACGCGCCATTGCCGACATTCGGTGAGTTTCGAGAGCTACGCTTCCTTGGCACGGTGTTGCCACCTGATGAGTCAAACCTGCTGGCGCATGCGCGTGCACTTGTGCTGTGGCATGCATCGCAGGTTTTCTGTGGCAAATGTGGAACCGCCGCTCAACCCGGAGCCGGGGGCAATTCTCGCGTCTGCACAAACTCGGAATGTGGGCGAGTAATTTTTCCTCGCGTAGATCCGGCCATTATCGTGCTGGTTACCGACGGTAAACGTTGCCTGCTCGGCAGGCAGGAACGCTGGCCAGAGGGCAGCTACTCAACCATCGCTGGTTACGCCGAGCCGGGAGAGAGCCTGGAGGACGCCGTACGCCGGGAGGTCTACGAGGAAACCAATATTCAGGTGGGCGAAGTGGCCTATCACAGCTCGCAACCCTGGCCGTTTCCTTCAGCCTTGATGCTCGGCTTTGTTGCCGAAGCAACATCTGAAGATATCGCGCTCAATGACAAGGAGCTTGAGGACGCGCAGTGGTTCACGCGGGATGATTTGAGGTCGGGGTTTCCAAAACTACCGTTTCGAATTTCTATAGCACGGCGGCTCGTCGATCACTGGATGCAACTCGGCGACGACAACTGATCTCTGTCTCATCGCATCGCCTATGCGACAGCATAGACTGACAGCAACCAATTACGGATGTCCTCAATTTCCTCGCCGCACACCGCGTGCGCCATCGGGTAGTCGTGCCACTCGACGTTGAAACCCGATTCGACAAGCAAGTCCGCAGTTTCACGCCCCATTTTCATCGGCAGCACCGGATCAAAACTCCCATGCGCCATAAAAATGGGCAGACTCAAGTCAGCAGATTGCGGGTTATCAATGACCTCGGACTGGAAATACCTGGGTATCGGCATATACGTCGACAGCGCCATCAAGCCGGCGAGTCGGTCGGCAAAACGCAGCGCAACGTGAATCGCAATTGCGCCGCCCTGAGAAAACCCGGCCACGACGATCCGATGAACATCGATACCTCGCTCAATCTCGCGTTCAATCAGAGCATTAACAACGCTGGCGCTTTGCCGAATACCGGCATCATCGGCCGGACCATCGCGATCAAAATTAAGAACGTCATACCAGGCGCGCATAGACATGCCGCCATTCAGGGTCACTGGCCGCACCGGCGCGTGCGGAAACACGAAGCGCAGCGGCAGGCTCTCCGGTAGCCTGAGTTCGGGCACGATCGGCTCGAAGTCGTGGCCATCGGCACCCAGGCCATGCAGCCAGATCACACTGCCTATGGGGGTTTCGCCGGTTTCAACTTGCACCGTTTCAGGTAAGGCCATCCACAGTTCCTCGTATTCGTAGAGCCGCGCAGTGTAACCCGAAAAATCGCAAAAAATATGATTCCGGGGCTTGACTCGTTATGCGCATGTTAAGTATTCTATGCACATATTTATGCGAGCAATACCATGCCCAACTCAACTCAGGAACAAACGCTGCGCCGGGACGCCATCCGGCAGCTGCTGTCGCGCGCCCCTGCCGAGACGCAGCAGTCGCTTGTCCATGAGCTGATTGCGCGCGGGCTCGTTGCGACGCAATCCAGTGTTAGTCGGGACCTCAAGGACATCGGCGCGATCAAGACCCGCCGCGGCTACGAGTTACCGAACCCGAATTCAAGTGATGACGAACTCACGAGTGTTGCCGAATTTATCCGCGGCGTTACGCCGGCCGGACCCAATCTGACCGTCATTAAAACCGCCATCGGTGCTGCACAACGCGTGGCACTTGAGCTGGATCGTAGCGACTGGCCCGAGATGATTGGCAACATCGGTGGCGATGACACCGTGTTTGTCGCATCCGATTCCAGCGGTAGCCAGAAAATTCTAATCGCAAAAATCGAACGCGCACGCGCGTAAGCGACACCTTTAAGGAAATATTGTGAGCACAGATCAATCACCCATCATTCTTGCGTTCTCAGGCGGCCTCGACACCTCGTTTTGTGTGCCGTGGCTCAAAGAGACCTATGGCCGAGAGGTAATCACCGCCACAATCGACACCGGCGGTATCGACGCCGGAGCGGCCGCATCGCTCGAGGAGCGGGCGATGGCGCTCGGTGCAATTGAACATGTTGTCGTTGACAGCAAGCAGGACTTTTTCGATTCGGTCATTCGCTACCTGATCGCCGGCAACGTACTTCGCGGGCAAGCCTATCCACTTTGCGTTGGAGCAGAGCGCGGCTTGCAGGCTGCCCGGCTTGCTCAACTTGCAAAAGACAGAGGGGCAACGACCGTGGCGCACGGCTGCACCGCAGCCGGAAACGATCAGGTTCGGTTCGAAGTGGCGCTTCGCACACTCAATCCTGGTCTGGCAATTCTCGCGCCGGTGCGGGACAACAACTGGGTTCGCGAAGAACAGCTCAAGTACCTTGAAGAGCAAAATATGCCGTTGCCGACGCAAGGTTCTGCGTATTCAATTAATCGTGGCCTGTGGGGCATCACGATCGGCGGCCAGGAAACGCTGACATCCGGAAACACAATTCCCGAAGCCGCCTGGGTGCTATCGGCAAACGCGTTCAGCAATCCGCAGCAGCCGTCACAACACACTCTCGACTTTGAGGCCGGTGTGCCAGTCGCGCTCGACGGCACCTCGTATGCACCTGTCGATCTCATTGAGAAACTGGAGCAGCTGTCCGGCAGTTACGGTATCGGGCGAGGCATCCACCTTGGCGACACGGTATTGGGCACAAAAGGTCGCGTGGCTTTTGAGGCACCGGCGGCAATAACACTGATTACTGCCCATCGCGAACTTGAGAAGCTCGTGTTAAGCGCCCAGCAAATGCGCGCCAAAGATACGATGTCGGCCATCTACGGCGACCTCGTGCACGAAGGCAAGCAACTCGATCTCGTCTGCGATGACATTGAAGCCATGCTGAGCTCGTCACAAAGACGCGTCACGGGAACCGTCCGCTTTTCCTTGAAACCTGGCAACCTTTTTGTCGAGGGTGTCGAATCACCTCATTCTCTGCTCGCCGCCACCAAGGGCGTCTACGGCGAAACTGCCGGCGAATGGACTGCCGCCGATGCACTCGGCTATGCCCGCATCCTCTCGTTACCCGGCTCGCTGCAAACACGCGCGGCCGGAGACCAGCAATGAAAAGTATTGTCGTAGACAAGGTTGCGTCTGTCGCGCAGCACGCTGAGCTTGGACATGAATTGCGGCTGTCTGCGGATATTCCGTGCGAAGAAGGAGTGCTCGTCGCTGTCCGAGTACTCAATAACAAGGCGCGCTATAACCAATTGGAGCTGACGTCTGGTCGCATGGCAACAGTCACACAAGGTGACATCGTCGTTGGAGCGCTCGGGCATCGCAATGCATTGCGCGGTTATTCCGGTCGATTGCCGACTGAACTTGCGCCTGGCGACACCATCCAGTTGCTTAACATCGGTGGCGTTCTCGGCCATTGTGACTCGGCGAATCCTGACGTGGGGCCGCCGTTCGATTGCAAGGTTCTCGGAACCGTGCTGCATTTTCCTTACCTCGGCGAAAGAATCGGCATACCGGCACGTGCCGGGATGAAAACGCTTGATGCAAACGCATCTCTGGATACACAAGGCGTTCCAGTTATTGCGCTTGCCGGTACCTGCATGGATTCGGGCAAAACAGCAGCCGCCTGCGCGATCGTCAGCCGCCTGAGACATCTCGGCCTGCACGTAGCCGCGTGCAAGGCGACTGGCGTCTCACTGCGGCGTGACATCCTGACAATGGAAGACGCCGGCGCGTCGGAAACAATGATCTTCTCCGACCTCGGGGTCGTTACTACAACTGCCAAAAACGGGCCGGCACTGACACGCGCATTGTTGACGAGCCTTGCAGAGAAAAAACCTGATGTCATAGTGCTTGAGCTCGGCGATGGCCTCCTCGGTGCCTACGGTGTCGAAGCGATATTGTCCGACGAGGGTATTCGCGATGCGATGACCGCCGTTATCCTGTGTGCAAACGATCCGGTTTCTGCCTGGGGCGGCGCGAAAATTCTTCGTGAAAATTTCAACATCGAACCTGCTGTCGTGACCGGGCCGGCGACTGACAACGCCGTCGGCGTCGATCAAATATCCGAGCGCATGTCGTTGCCGGCAATCAACGCCTTATCGAACGGAGTTGCTCTGGGTGACCTGGTCGCGGACTTGCTGAAGCACAAGGACGTAGCATGAGCAAAAAAATACAGGCCGTCATCCTCGGCGGTACCGGCTATGTCGGTGGCGAGTTGCTACGCCTGATATCAGCACATCCTTGCTTTGAACTCGCCGCAGCAGTGTCGGAGAGTCGCAGCGGTGAACTGATTGCCGGAACGTTTCCGAATCTAGCTCACGCTGTTGCAGACCAATGTTACGTATCCCACGAAGACTGGCCGGATTGCATAGATGATGGCGGCCAACTCGCATTGTTCTCGGCTGCACCGCACGGTGCTTCAGCCGCGTTGATCGCAAGAGCGCTGGCGACAGCGGAAGAAAAGAAACTGACCGTACACGTTGTCGATTCCTCGGCCGATTTTCGATACGCCAGCCAACTGGACTACGAAGTTGTTTATGGCACCGAGCACGGCGCACCTGAATTGCTGCCACAATTCCAATCGGGTGTTCCCGAGCACGTCAGCGAGATCTCGGCACAGCACATTGGTCACCCCGGCTGTTTCGCCACGGCAATACTGCTGGCAGCTGTGCCGCTCATTCAGTCGGGTCTGACAAATAGTGAGATATTTGTCACTGGCGTTACGGGCAGCACGGGTTCAGGAAGAAACCCGCAGCCCGGCACGCACCACCCGGAACGTCACAGCAACATGTATGCCTATAAGCCGCTATCGCATCGACACGCGCCGGAGATTGCAGGTCTGACAGAAGCCGCAAGCGGCCGCGAAACGAAAGTCAATTTCGTACCGCATTCCGGTCCATTTTCGCGCGGCATCCACGCGACGGTTCAGGCAAAAGCAAGCGAACGTGTGTCTGAGCAGATGATTCGCAACGTTTACGAGAAAGCGTATGCCAAATCCACGTTTGTCGACATCGTGGACGGCACGCCGAGACTCAAGAATGTTGTTGCCAGTAACTTTTGCCAGATCGGCGTCGCCACAGCCGAAGATACCGTTGTTGTGATGAGCGTTATCGACAACCTTGTCAAAGGTGCTGCCGGCGGTGCAGTCCAATGGATGAACCGGCTGTGGGATCTGCCGGAGACGACGGGGCTCACTGCCACTGCGCCGGGATGGATCTGAGAGATGCCTAGTACAACAGGGGAAATTGCAGCCATCGATCCGCGCGCACGCGAGGCAGCGACTACACTGCCCGTATACGGTCAGCTGCCATTCGTTCCCGAGCGCGCCAGCGGTTGCGACATCATTACGAACGATGGCCGCCGAATTCTCGATCTGTACGGCGGACACGCTGTGGCTGCGTTGGGATATGGGCACCCACGCCTTACGGCTGCCATTAGCGAACAAAGTGCCAAGCTCCTGTTTCAAAGCAATGCTGTTGCCCTCGAGGTTCGCGCTCAAGCGGCCGAGAAACTGGTCGGCATCGCGCCGGACGAACTCAAGCGCGTGTTCTTCGTTAATTCGGGTGCAGAGGCAAACGAAAACGCATTGCGAATGGCGTGTGTCGTGACGAATCGCAAAAAGATACTCGCGATTACGCACGGTTTTCACGGCCGCACCGCCGCTGCAGGAGCAGTAACCTGGAAATCGCAAAAGTGGTACGGTTTTCCATCAACTCCTTTCGACGTTGAGTTCATACCACGCGATGATTGTGACGCTGCCGCAGCGATGATCGGCCAGGATGTTGCCGCCGTCATAGTTGAGCCGGTGCAGGGTGTCGCGGGTGCTTACGACCTGTCACACGAGTTCCTGACCACGCTGCGCAAATGCACGCACAAGAACGGTGCCCTTTTTATCGCGGACGAAGTGCAGTCAGGCATCGGACGATCAGGCCAGTATTTCGCCGTACAGTCACACGGCATTTCACCGGATATCCTGACAACCGCAAAAGCGCTGGGCGGAGGCGTGCCCTGTGGCGCTGTTTTGTGCACCGACGATATAGCCGCGCATTTCGGTTCTGGCGACCTGGGGACGACCTTTGGTGGCGGACCTTTGGCCGCAGCCGCTATTGTTGCAGTCATTGAATCGATCGAAGCTGAGAGTTTGCTGCATAACGTCCGGCAGCGGGAAGCACAGATTCGCGAACAGTGCGTCAAGGGCCCCGTGCAGAGAATCCAGGGCAAGGGCCTGTTGCTCGGGCTTGTTTGTGACCGCCCGGCTGTCGAAGTCCGCGACGCGTTACTTGAGCGCGACATATTGACCGGCACGAGTGGCGACCCGAACGTATTACGTATTCTCGCCCCACTCGTCCTTGAACCACACCATGTGGATCACCTCGCAAATGCGCTGGAATCGATCGCTCCGCCGATCGCATAATGGCCGATCGCATAATCTCAGAGAGACCAAAATGAAAGACTTCAACGACCTGGCCGACTTTACGAATGACGAAATTCAGGCCCTGCTGGAACTGGCCAATCGCCTCGATGCTCACCCGGAACCACACGCGCTGCAGGGCAAGGTTCTGTCGCTACTATTTCTGAGCCCGTCATTACGCACGCTGGCTTCGTTTCAGGCAGCGATGGTGCGACTCGGCGGCGGCTCATTTGTAATTTCGC
>CAYTNO010000070.1:0-8338 GCA_964439125.1 uncultured Woeseiaceae bacterium
TCATATTTGCCTGCTGTCAAAGACTGACCAGCCAGCCCTGTTTAGTGGTGACACGCTGTTCAACGCAGGCGCGGGAAACTGCCACAATGGCGGTCATCCGAATGACCTGTATGACACGTTCCAGAATCAACTCGAAAAGCTGGACGCCGACATCCGGATCTATCCCGGGCACGATTACCTGGTTAACAACCTGCAATTCACCCTCGACCGTGAACCCGACAATGCCACGGCCAGGCAATTGCTGGCTGCTGTAGAGAACCAGGATCCGAATGATGCCCTGGTGACGACCTTGTCGCAGGAACGCGAAGTAAACACGTTCTTCCGGTTAGACAGCCCAACGGTTATTGCAAGACTGCAGGAACAGTTTCCCGACATCGGCAGCGAACCGGATTCGCGTACGGTGTTTCTCAAACTTCGCGAGCTTCGCAATTCCTGGTAACAACTTGTCGCGGCTAAAGCCGCTCCCACAAATTCTATTCAGCCATGTGGGACGCCTGGAAAAACTGTGGGAGCGGCTTTAGCCGCGACGCCTTTGTCAGGCTCGTGCGGCGTCCCACAACCACAGCAGCGCCTCGTAGACACTCGCCTGTCGCGCGAGTTGCTCGCGCCAGCGTTTGCCATCGCCATCGAAGTACGCATCCAACAGGTAATCGCTTTGCTCTGCTGTTAGCTCGTGATGTGCGACCACCGTCGCAAGGTCGAAAAACGGATCATTGTCACAAGCGTACTCCCAGTCCAGGAACCGGATCTCGGGAGTATTGATGATATTTGCGACGACGAGATCGTTGTGACAACAGCAGAGGTTGTGCGGCATGGGTCCCGCCTCGACCTTACGCAAACACTCGCCCACCAACTCAGGATCCGAATCTTCAATCTGTTGAATGTAGTCACGTGCTGCGCCAATCGCGTCGAATGTTCGGCCGGTTAGAGGAAGTGCATGTAGTTTTTTCAGCCCGGCGGCAAGCACATCGAGGTTTGTGTTGTCTTCCAGGCACTCGCCCGACCAGATTGTCCCCTCAAGGTACTCTGTCATGTAGACCGTATCTGACACGAACAATACCCGGCCCGCGAGACCCCTGTCGGCTGCCAGCGTCTGTATCTGCGCTTCGGTTTTCCGCGCGTTGTATGGCAGGCTCCTGCAACCGTCATCGATCTTGAGGACCGCCTTCGCATCGCCCGATTCGACGAGATACGTCCGATTACTAAGGCCACCGCTCAGTTCGCAGTAAGCCGCACGTTCCCAGCCGGGCACCGTCAACAACGCCTCTTCAGGTGTTTTGCTCGTCGTCATGAAGCTGCCTCGCGCCGGGAACGAGCCCAGCTCACTAGTCCGAACGGAATCATTAGCACATAAACCGCAAACAACACTGACGTCAGCTGCAGATCACGGGACCAGTAAATGAAGATCGACGCGATATCAATGACCAACCAGTACCACCAGTTCTCAAGCACCTTGCGCGCAACAAGAAACGTTGCCCAGATCGCACCCCAGGCGACGATCGCATCAGCATAGGCGTGTTGGGAATCTGTCTGCGTATCCAGCACATAACCGTTGAACAGACCCACGGCAGCTATCAACAGAATCGCATAGACATGTGTCATCAGCGGCCAGCTAACGACTGGCAATTGCTTTTCTTCCGTCTGGCCGGAACGCCACACCACCCAGCCGTAAATGGCCATCGCAAAATAGAAACCGTTGAGTGCCGACTGCATGTAGAGTTTCGCGTCGAGGAACAGGTACACGTAAATCGCGGTGCTGATACCGGCGCCGAACCAGCACCAGATGTTCTGCCGAATGGCGAGAAACAAATACAGCAGTGCCATGACAACAGCAACCACTTCAAGTAACGAAAGCGTAGCCGCCTGCTGCTGCAATATCGTTACGAGACTTTGCATCGTGTGCCTTACTTGAATTCCCGGGTGAAACTGAGACCGACCTGGCGAGGATCGCCGAGCCTCGTGTAGAGGGTATCGGGAAAATCCGGTGGTTCGTTGCCAAAATAAAAGCCACGAGTCGCATAGTCTTCATCGAACAGGTTGCGCGCCCACAACTGCGCCGACCAGGAAACCGCATCGTAGCCAATGCGTGCGTTGACGAGTTCGTATGCTTGCGATTTCTGGTCGTGACTCACGTCAAAATAGAACGCGTCCCGGGCAGTCGCATCCAGGCGAACGAAAACACCACTAGCATGTCGATAGCTGCCGCCGAGAGCGAACGAGTACTTCGGCGCATGCGCCTGGCCTCGTCCACTGAGATCAACCTGCGGCGTTTGGAACGTCTCGAAGGTCGCATCAAGCAATCCGATATTCAGGTAGAACTCCCAACCATCACTGGGCAACCACCTAACATCGGCCTCGAAGCCAGTCGTTTCACCCTGCGCCGCGTTGTCGGTGAAGAACACGAATGAGGCCGGGTCACCGGGGATCAGTTGAAAGGAGGTTCTTACCTGCTGGTCATCGCGGCGATTCAGGAATACCGATGCATTCACAAATAGCGAATCCTGCCGCAACTTGGCCTTTATTCCGACTTCAAGATTCCAGAGCTCTTCGGCGCCAAAGCTGCGGCGATCGCTGGGCACGACACCAAGATTGAAGCCGCCTCCTTTGTAGCCCTTTGACAGACTGACGAAGCTTGTTAGTGATTCGGAATAAGCGTGGCTCAGTGTTATCTCTCCGCCCCACATCGACTCTGATGGCCCAACGGAAAGACCAGCGCTGTCGTCATAGTCCGTCGTCCGGCGCTCAGCCCGTAGCCCGAAGCTGGCTTGTGTCGAATCACCAAGATCGTGATCGTATTGCCCAAACGCGGCGATGCTAGTCGCCCGATAATCGCTACCGAAGGTATCGTCGAGGCTGTCCGCAAAGTCGTAAAACGGGTCGTAGTACTCACCCTGATTGAAGGTCACGAGCTCATCTTGCAGTTGCATCGCGTAAACGCCGAGCAGCCAATCGTCGCTCGCCAGCCGAAGTTCCTGGCTTATCGTTTCGCGTTCTCGGTCGCTGACTGAAATGTAATCATAGGTAACCGGCGCCCAGCTATCGTCGTTGCCCCAGTCCGCGTCGTAGCTAAATTCGATATCGGACGCGGCAATGCTCGAGATCGATGTCACTGTCACGTCTGCATATCCGGAATACTCAAGCTTGACCGATGCCCCGATGCTCTCCTGCGCATCCTTGCCCGGCTTGTCAGACAGCGTGACGAATCCGTTATCAAGTGAGAACGCATCGTAACCATTGTCAGAATTGGCGAACAATGCAGCCAGATCGATCTGCCAATCGTCGCCGACCGACCAATGCATGCGCCCACGGACAGTCGTCTCATCACGCCCATTCGTGTTTGCACGATTCAGGTAGGTATTGTCACGAAATCCGTTGCTCTCATGGTGATGCACGCTGAGCCGATAGGTGGCGCTATCGTCCGCACTGAATCCGCCGCCTATTGCAAGACCAACCGCGAGCGTATCGTCTGCGCCAGCCGTCAGCTCCGCCCGCCCTTCAAATTCTTCCGTTGGGTCTGTGCTGCGCATGTAAATGAGACCGGCCAACGCATTCGCGCCGTAGCGGCTCCCCTGCGGCCCACGCAAGACTTCAATTTGCTGCATATCGAACAGTGTCGCGACGCTGCCGATGCCACTAAAATCTATATCGTCGATCAGGAATCCGACAGATGGATTCGGTGCTCCCTGGTACTGCTCAAGTTCACCAACCCCGCGAATCTGGAAGTAGCGAGCACGACTACCATCTCCGGACCAATTCAGGTTGGGAACGGTATTGATGATCTCTTCGAAGTGCTGCACCGCCAACTGCTGAATTTGTTCGGCATTAAGGACAGTCACGCTGGCCGGGAGCTCACTGGCGGTACGGCCGCGAAAATCCGCTGTCACGACAATCTCATCGATAGTGTCTTGCGCACTAACGACAGGTGGAAGCATTGATGAAATTAGAAGGACGGCAGAGCTTAGCCGTAGCTTGTGGTCAGATTGCATATTTCGCTTCCTACGCCGGCATTATCCGGATCAGGTTCTAAGGGTTCCCAAGTGGATCTCAGGCCAGCGGCCACCCCTGTGACGGGAAAATTATATCAGCATTCGAGCCGCGCGATCAGACTCGACGTATCCCAGCGGTTGCCGCCCATCGATTGCACTTGCGCATAGAACTCGTCGACCAGCTTTGCCAATTCGAGTGTTGCACCGTTGCGCTGCGCCTCGTCGAACGCGATTGCCAGGTCCTTGCGCATCCAATCGACCGCAAATCCGAACTCGAAATCGTTGTTGACCATCGTTTGCCAGCGATTTTCCATTTGCCACGACTGCGCTGCGCCCTTGGAAATTGACTCGATGACTTTTGCCGGGTCGATGCCGGCGCGTTTGGCGAAATGCAGCCCCTCGGCGAGGCCCTGCACGACACCAGCTATACAAATCTGATTAACTGCCTTGGCGAGTTGCCCGCTACCGACAGCGCCGATTAGCGTCATCGCCTTGGCATAGCAGTCCATAACAGGTACAGCGCGCTCGAAGACTCCTTCGTCGCCACCCACCATGATCGTCAATTGCCCGCTCTCAGCTCCCGCCTGCCCGCCAGACACCGGTGCATCCAGAAATTCAACGGAATGCTCCGCTGCCAGCGCGTGCATCTCGCGCGCGACCGCCGCAGAGGCGGTGGTGTGATCGACCAGGACAGAACCGGCTTGCATCGCATTGATTGCGCCCCGCTCGCCCGCAAGTACCTGCCGAACATCAGCGTCATTGCCAACGCAGGCGAAAACGAACTCAGCCGAGCCGGCTGCCTCCGCTGGAGTGGCAGTCATTTGGCCACCGTATTCGGCGCACCATTGTTCTGCCTTTTGCGCGGTACGGTTATAGACCGTTACATCATGTCCGTTTTTTGCGAGATAGCCGGCCATGGGGTAACCCATGACACCGAGGCCAATGAAAGCAACGCGCATACGTGAGACTCCTGTGCAAAATCAGTCACGGCTTGAGCCGCCCCCACAATTTACACTCAAGCGGCGTTAGCTTGCGACTTGTTTTGCTTCTTTCGTGGGTCGAGACCTATGGAGCGCGCAATAATCTCTCGCATAATCTCAGAACTGCCGGCGTAGATCCGGGAGACTCTGGCGTTGGCAAACATTCGGCTGATCGGATACTCATCCATATAGCCGTTGCCGCCGTGCAACTGCACGCACTGGTCTGTTACACGACCTTCCAGTTCACTGGTCCACAATTTGGCTTTGGCCGCATCGTCCGCCGATAGAGTGCCCTTGTTGTGCTCTTCAACACAACGATCGATAAACGCATAGCCAACATCGATTTCTGTCCGCATATCCGCAAGCACGAAACGTGTGTTTTGAAAATCGGCTAGCGTCTTGCCAAAAGCTTTGCGCTCATTGACATAGTCCAAGGTCATATTAAAAGCCGCCTCCGCGTTCGCAACGTAGCCGCATGCGCCAAGCAGTCTTTCCTCCGCCAGAAAACGCATGAGCTGGTAGAAACCACGATGAAGCTCTCCCAGGAGATTCTCTTTGGGCACTTTCACGTTGTTGAAGAACATCTCCGCCGTGTCCTGGCTCTTCAGACCCATCTTCTTGAGGTTCTCGCCACGCTCAAAACCCTCCATGCCACGCTCTACAACGAACAAGGACAGACCGTGGCGGCTGCTCGGATCCGTCTTAACCACTACGACGACGAGGTCAGCAAGGATGCCGTTAGAGATAAAGGTCTTGGATCCGTTAAGCAGAAAATGATCGCCCTTATCTTCCGCCTTGGTACGAATTCCGGCAACGTCACTGCCTGCACCGGGCTCTGTTATCGCAACGGCAAGAACATTTTCGCCGGATACGCATTTGGGCAACCAGCGCTCTTTCTGCTCTTCTGTACCAAGCTCACCGATATAGGGCCCGACCAGACGGCTGTGCAGGGTCATAAAGAAGCCTGCATCGCCGTGATGTGCGTTTTCTTCGATCAGGATTTGCTCATAGCGAAAATCCGTAACGCCCGCCGCCCCGTACTTTTCGTCTGCCCACATAAGCAGCAGACCCATCTCGCCGGCCTTAAGAAATGCTTCGCGATCGACGATGCCCTGCTCGTGCCATTTATCAGTATGCGGACGAATCTCGTTTTTCATGAAGCTCCGGACAGAGTCGCGGAACATCTCATGCTCTTCTTCGAAAATATTTCGATCCATTATTTCTTGCCTTTGAATTCGGGTTTACGTTTTTGCAGGAAAGCCGCGATGCCTTCATTGTTATCGGCGGTTCCAACCAGTGAACCCTGCAGCTGCGCCTCAAGGTCGTAAGAGCTGTCCCAATCGTTGTCCATTGCGAATCGCATGACCTTTTTCGTCGCCGCTAACGCCAGGGGAGCCCGTTGACTCAGGTCGCGGGCCCACTCAAGAGCTGTGCTTTGCAGCTCGCTTGCAGGCGCCGTGCGGTTAGCCAGGCCGAGTTGTACGCAACGTGCCGCGTCAATTCGTTCAGCCTCGACACTGAGTTGAAAAGCGCGCTTGTAACCAAGTTGCCGAACAAGCGTCCAGTTCAGGCCGCCGTCGGGAACAAGTGAAATTGTCGAAAAAGGTGATAGCAAGAAAGCATCTTCGGCCATGATGACGAGGTCGCAATGCAGCGCCAATGACATGCCGATACCGGCTGCCGAGCCCGGTATAGCAGCAATTACCGGCACCGACAGCTCAGCTATAGCGGCGAAAACGGGACGGTACTCTTCCCGGAGTTGCTCACTCACAGGTCGGCTGCCCAGGCTTTCATTCAGGTCCGCCCCGGCAGAAAAGCAACGACCCTCACCGGTCAGCACTACTGCCCTGACGGAATTGTCGTTAGCCACGTCATGCAGCGCCTGTGCCAGATCCGCTCTGAGGTCGGCGGTAAATGCATTCATGTTGTCGGGCCGATTCAGCGCAATCACGGCAACTGCATCCGCCACCTCGTAGTTCACCTGCTTCTCCATTGGTCTACCTCAGGTCGCGCTACATGTTGCGGCGGTACTCGCCGCCGACGTGGTAAAGCGCGTCTGAAATCTGACCCAGTGAACTGGTTTTGACGGTCTCCATGAGCGCTGCAAAAACATTGCCACGATTGCGGGCAACTGATTGCAGCTCTGCAAGCGCTGTTGCTCTTTCATCGGCGTGTGTTTTCCGGAACGCTCTCACGTTCTTAATCTGATCCTGTTTCTGCGAATCCGTTGAGCGGATGAGTTCCTGGTTGTGTACTTCGTCTTCCTCACCTTCGTTCGGTAGGAATGTATTGACGCCTATCAAAGGCAACGAACCATCATGCTTCTTGCTCTCGTAGTAAAGGCTCTCATCCTGAATCTTGCCGCGCTGGTACATCGTATCCATTGCGCCGAGAACGCCGCCACGCTCCGAGATGCGCTCGAATTCCTCGTAGACAGCTTCTTCAACAAGATCTGTCAGTTCGTTGATGATGAAAGACCCCTGCCAGGGGTTCTCGCAGAAATTCAGGCCCAACTCGCGCGAGATGATCATCTGTATTGCCACGGCACGCCGCACGGAATGTTCGGTCGGTGTCGTAATCGCCTCATCAAATGCGTTTGTATGCAGACTGTTGCAGCTGTCGAATAATGCATAGAGCGCCTGCAGCGTCGTACGAATGTCGTTAAAGCTGATTTCCTGCGCGTGCAGACTTCGGCCAGACGTTTGCACGTGATACTTGAGCATTTGCGAGCGGGAACTTGCACCGTAACGCTCTCGCATTGCCCTTGCCCATATGCGTCGCGCCACGCGCCCGATGACGCTGTACTCAGGATCCATGCCATTGGAGAAGAAGAAGCTCAGATTCGGCGCGAAGTCGTCGATGCTCATGCCACGAGCCAGGTAGTACTCGACGATCGTGAACCCGTTCGACAAAGTAAACGCAAGCTGGCTTATCGGGTTAGCCCCGGCTTCTGCGATATGGTAACCACTAATCGAAATACTGTAGTAATTGCGGACGTTGTTGTCGATAAAAAACTGCTGCACATCGCCCATCATTTTCATCGCGAATTCGGTCGAGAAAATGCACGTGTTTTGCGCCTGATCTTCCTTGAGGATGTCTGCCTGGACGGTGCCTCGAACGGACGCCATTGTTTCCTTGCGGATTCTGGCATAGGTTTCTGCGTCGACGAGTTTGTCGCCCGAAATACCCAGTAACGCAAGACCGAGCCCGTGATTGCCTTCAGGCAGGTCACCCTCGTAACGTGGCCGTTCTCGTCCCTCGAAGTACTTATCGATTTTCTTCTGCGCAGAGTCCCACTGGCTCGTCTCGCGCAAGTGCTTTTCGACCTGTTGGTCGATGGCGCTATTCATGAAGAACGCGAGAATCATCGGT
>CAYTNO010000071.1:0-8321 GCA_964439125.1 uncultured Woeseiaceae bacterium
GCACAAACCGAAAATGATCGTGGCGGGTTTTTCCGCGTATTCCCGCGTCGTCGACTGGCAGCGTTTTCGGGATATTGCCGACAGCGTGGGGGCATACCTCATGGTCGACATGGCCCATGTCGCTGGTTTGGTTGCTACTGGCCATTATCCGAACCCGGTACCGCTTGCAGATGTCGTAACGTCGACAACGCACAAGACCCTTCGCGGGCCACGCGGCGGCATCATCCTCGCCAGAAAGAACGATGAATTGACGAAAAAGTTCAACTCTCTCGTCTTCCCCGGGACGCAGGGCGGCCCGCTGGAACACGTCATCGCAGCCAAAGCGGTCGCGTTCAAGGAGGCGATGGAGCCGTCATTCAAGGAGTACCAGGGGCATGTCTGCGACAACGCCAAGGTCATGGCCGGCGTGTTGGAAGATCGTGGCTATCCGATCGTGTCCGGTGGAACGGATAACCACCTGATGTTGGTCAGCCTCATTGAAAAGGGCATCACAGGCAAAGATGCTGACGCCGCTCTGGGTCGCGCGAACATTACGGTGAATAAGAATGCGGTGCCGAACGACCCGCAATCGCCGTTCGTGACCAGCGGCTTGCGCCTGGGCACACCGGCCATTACGACTCGTGGTTTCGGTGCGGATGAGACCCGGGAGCTTACGGGCTGGATAGCAGATATACTTGACGACATTAATAACGAAGAGACGATCGAGCGAGTACGCGGCAAGGTTCTCGACCTTTGCAAACGATTCCCCGTATACGCTTAGACTCATATGCACTGCCCGTTCTGCAGCCACGAAGAAACGAAGGTGATCGACTCGCGCCTGGCAGGTGAGGGCAGGCAGATCAGGCGTCGTCGGCAGTGCCTGGATTGCAACGAGCGATTTACAACTTTCGAATCCGCCGAACTCGTCATGCCGAGGCTCGTTAAGAATGACAACAGCCGGCAACCTTTTGACGAGAGCAAGCTCCGATACAGCATGGTGCGCGCCCTCGAAAAGCGTCCGGTACCGAGCGATGAGCTTGAGCAGGCAATAGGCAGGCTGGTTCACCGGCTGCGAACCATGGGCGAGCGCGAAGTGCCTTCGCGGCTGGTCGGCGAACTCGTGATGGAAGAGCTGCATGAGCTGGATGAAGTCGCGTATGTGCGTTTCGCTTCTGTTTATCGACGTTTCCAGGACATCACCGAGTTCGAGGAAGAAATAAAGCGCTTGCAGCGAATCTCCGAAACCGCGGCGAGCCGCGAGCAGATGTCGTTGTTGCCCGAACTGCTCGGCAAGAAAAAGAAATAACGCCAATGCCCGATTTCTCCGCGAACGACTGCGCATACATGGCACGTGCCCTGCGTTTGGCGGAGCGTGGGCAATACTCGGCGCATCCGAACCCCATGGTCGGTTGTGTGCTGGTTCGTGACGACGCAATTGTTGGTGAAGGCTGGCATGAGATGGCGGGCGAGGCGCATGCCGAGATCAATGCGCTGGAAGCAGCTGGCGATAACGCACGTGGTGCCACTGCCTACGTCACTCTCGAGCCTTGTGCGCATCATGGCAAGACACCGCCATGTGTTGATGCGTTGACAGGCGCTGGCGTGTCCAACGTGGTCGTGGCGCTCGAGGACCCGTTCCGGGAGGTTGGCGGTCGTGGAATAGCGGCGCTGAAAAATGCAGGCATCGGAGTGCTAGTGGGTCTCATGCAATCTTCCGCCGAGCAACTGCTGGCGGGTTTTCTAAGCCGCGTCACGCGCAAGCGACCGTTTGTTCGACTAAAAATGGCGTCAAGTCTCGACGGCGGCATCGCAATGTCGAATGGAGAGAGCCAGTGGATAACAGGCCCTGAGGCACGCGCAGATGTGCAGCGACTAAGGGCTCGCGCGGGCGCAGTGATGACCGGAATCGGCACGATATTGGCCGATGACCCGTCGCTGACTGTTCGCGATGCGGCGCTGGATACACGCGGAAAACAGCCATTGCGCGCCATCCTTGATAACAGCCTGCGTATGCCCTTATCTGCCGAGATGCTCGCACTGCCCGGGCAAACGCTTGTTTACTGTATTGATGACGAAAAGCGAGAGGCGCTGGTTGCGGCGGGCGCCGAAGTTATCAAAGTGGACGCAAGCGCCGGGATGGTCGATGTGTCGGCAGTGCTGGGCGATCTCGCCGGCCGCGAGGTTAATGATGTTCTGGTCGAGGCCGGACCAACATTGGCGGGCAGCCTGATGAACGCGGGCCTCGTTGATGAACTGGTCATTTATCAGGCGCCTCACATCATGGGAAGTGAGACCATGAGCATGTTCGATACACCGGGATGGACCGAACTCGCCAATCGCAAGTCGCTCGACATCAGCGACGTTCGTCGGGTCGGAGCGGACACCCGAATTACAGCAAGAATCGTGGACTAAGAAATATGTTTACCGGCATTATCAAAACAATGGGTACGGTCGCTGCAATGGAGAGGCGCGGTGGTGACGTGCGCCTGTCAGTTCATTCGGCGGCCATGCCGTTCTCTTCTTATGCAGTAGGTGAGAGCATTGCCGTCAATGGCGTTTGCCTGACCGCCGTTGCTCTTGAAGACGACAGTTTCGCGACCGATGTATCAACCGAGACGCTGGATGTAACGGGTCTCGGTGACCTGAATGTGGGCGACGCTGTGAATCTGGAACCGGCGCTGGCGCTCGGCGAACGGCTCGGCGGCCATCTTGTGAGCGGTCATGTCGACTGTATGGGCAGCGTTGTGACGCGCAATGAAGATGCGCGTTCTGTCCGATTTGGTATTGAATTGCCGAATGAATATGCTCGTTATGTGGCCAAAAAGGGCTCTGTGACCGTTGACGGCGTTAGCCTTACCGTTAACGAGGTATCGAGTAACCACTTCAGCGTGAATATAATCCCGCACACGGCTGAGGCTACAATCATCGGCAGCTATACGGTTGGCACGCGAGTCAATATCGAAGTTGACCTGCTGGCTCGCTACATTGAACGACTGCTCGCCAAAGACGACGATGGGCTGTCCATGGACACTTTGAGAGAACACGGCTATGTCTGATACCACACCTCTGCAATCCGGCGCGGCGAATCCAGCGTTTAGCGAAATCGAAGACATCATCGCGGATATTCGCGAAGGCAAGATGGTCATCATGGTGGATGATGAGAACCGCGAGAACGAAGGCGACCTTCTGATGGCGGCGTCTAAGGTTCAGCCAGAGCACATCAACTACATGGCGACCCATGGGCGTGGTTTGATCTGCCTGACGATTTCGCGCGAGCGCTGCGCGAAGTTGCGCCTGCCGCTCATGGTGAAAGAAACAGACCAGCATCACTCCACGAATTTCACCTTGTCCATCGAAGCGGCCGAGGGAATCACAACGGGTATTTCGGCGCATGATCGCGCGCGTACCGTGCAGGCGGCCATTGCAGCCGATGCACAGCCCGAGGATATTCGCCAGCCAGGCCATATTTTTCCGGTCATGGCACAACCTGGTGGCGTACTATCGCGCGCCGGCCACACCGAAGCGGGCTGCGATCTTGCCAGGCTGGCGGGTCTCGAACCCGCCGCAGTCATCGTTGAAATTCTCAAGGCGGACGGCAGCATGGCGCGTCGACCCGACCTCGAGAAATTTGCACGCGCGCATGACATCAAGATAGGCACAATTGCCGACCTGATTCGCTATCGGCTGGAGAACGAACGCAATGTTGAGCGTATTTCCGAGCAGCAAGTCGAAACCGAATACGGTGAATTCACAATGTATTGCTTCGAGGATCACGTTAATCGGGCAGTGCACGTGGCACTGGTTAAAGGCGATCTGAGCACGACCGATAACCCACTCGTTCGGGTGCACCTGCAGGACACGCTTGGAGATGTCATTGGTGTACAGAACAAGTCACTGGGTTGGCCGCTCAACCGGGCTATCAAACGCATTGCCGAAGAAGACGTCGGCGTTGTCGTTCTGCTGCGCGATCAGGAGTCATCGCGCACCTTCATGGATGCGGTCAGTGGCCTGGTTACACCGCACGATGATTTGCTGGAGCATCGCGGTGGTGATGCTGTGCTACGCACCTATGGCATTGGGGCGCAGATTCTTCGGGACCTCGGACTGTCGAAAATCCGTGTATTATCAGCACCCAAACACATGTACGCGATTTCAGGGTTCGATCTCGAAATCACAGAGTACGTTTAAGGCCGCAAACAGCGCATGGACAAAATAAAAACAACGGAAGGCGATCTGACTGTGCGCGATGCGCGCTTCGTCATCGTGGCGACACGCTTCAACGAGTTCATCGTTGACTCATTGCTCAAAGGTGCTCTGCGATGCCTGCGTAAGCACGGCGCGACCGATGCCGATATTGAGATCGTTCGTGTACCCGGTGCTTTTGAAATGCCGGTTGTCGTCGACAAACTTGCTGCGTCGCGCAAGTTCGATGGCATCATCGCTCTGGGCGCAGTGATCCGTGGCGGTACGCCACATTTTGACTACGTTGCTGGAGAGTGCGTGCGCGGAATTGCCAGCGCCAGCCAGAAACACGGTGTTCCGGTCGGTTTCGGTGTGCTCACGGTCGATTCCATTGAGCAGGCCATCGAGCGTGCCGGTACGAAGGCCGGCAACAAAGGCGAAGAAGCAGCGCTCGCCACCATCGAAACAGTTAACCTGCTTCGCCGCGTCGACTAGCGGCTTCGCCTGGAATAGAAAATGACCAAAGCCGGCTCAACAGGCGCACGGACGCGCGCTCGCGAATTACTGGTTCAAGCGTTGTATCAAATGCAGCTCGCCGGGCACAGCAGTTCTGAATTACTCGAGCAATTTCATCTTCAGGCGGCCTATCAGCGCGTCGACCAGGAATTTTTCGACGAGGCGTTGCCGTTAATCATCAAGTCGCAAAGCGCCCTGGAGTCGACCATCGACGATCTTATCGATCGTCCGCTCGAACAACTCGACCCTGTTGAACATGCTGTATTACTAATCGGCGTTTTTGAGCTGCAGTCTCGTATCGACGTGCCGTACAAAGTCGTGATCAATGAGGGCGTAAATCTCGCCAAACGTTTCGGAGCTCTGGACGGGCACAAGTACATCAACGCCTGCCTCGATGCGGCGGCCCAGTCTCTGCGCAGCACGGAAATCAGTGGATGAGTTCGAACTGATTCGGCGCTACTTCGTTCGTGCGAACGAAGATGATGGTGTGATCACCGGTATCGGTGACGACGGTGCCGTACTGAGGCCAGATTCAAACCTCGACCTCGTTACCGTTGTCGATACGCTGGTCGAAGGGGTTCACTTTCCTGCGGGTTTTGATGCAGCGGACATTGCCTACCGCGCCGTTGCCGTAAACCTCTCTGATATTGCAGCGATGGGCGCGCGTCCGCGATGGATGACATTGGCGCTTACACTGTCGAAGGCGGACGAGGCCTGGCTTGATGCGTTCGCCACAGGGTTATTCGACGCGGCAAGCGAGCACGATGTTGTGCTCGTTGGTGGTGATATGACCAGCGGCGAAAAGACGGTTGTTAGCGTGCAGATCACCGGTGAGGTCGGCAGGGATGCAGCCATTCTTCGTTCGGGCGCGTGTCCCGGGGATACGATCTACCTTACGGGTACCGTTGGCGACGCTGCTGCAGCGCTCGAACTTATGTCGGCAGGTCAATCGGACAGCTATCTGCAAAACCGCTTCCGCCGGCCGAGCGCACGCGTGAACTATGGGCGCTTGTTAGGTGGCGTTGCGAGTGCTGCGATCGATGTTTCCGACGGGCTCTTTGGCGACCTCGGCAAACTACTGGCAGCAAGCAACGTCGGTGCTGAACTGGATCTTCGCAAATTGCCGTTGTCCGAAGCGCTGCAGGCGAAATTCGACCCCGAATCACAGCGACGCCTTGCGTTGTCCGGCGGTGATGACTACGAGTTGTGCTTCACGACGGCCAGCGCATCGTTGCCTGATGCCGGAGATCTGCGCGTCACAGCGATTGGGCAGGTGACGTCGGGTGGCTCGCTCGTCTGCCGTGACGAAAGCGGCGTTGTGGAGTACCACGACAGCGGGTACCTTCATTTCCAATGAATCATGGCGAAGAAAAGCTCGCGAAACAGGTCTTTAGCGATCCGGTTCACATCCTGGCGTTCGGGCTGGGCACCGGTCTGGCGCCAAAGGCACCCGGCACGGTTGGATCACTTCTTGGGGTGGTTCTGGCCTGGTTTACGCTGAATCTGGGCCTGACAGCTCAGATAGGGATAGCAATCGCCATATCGCTTGCAGGTATCTGGATATGTGGCGAGAGTTCTCGCCGGCTGGGCGTGCACGACCATGGCGGCATCGTCTGGGACGAGATTTGCGGCATGTACATCACGCTTTTGGTGGCACCGGCCACAATAAGCGCCTGGTTGCTTGGATTTGGCCTGTTTCGGGTCTTCGATATTGTCAAACCATGGCCGATTCGGGACTTGGATCACAGACTCGGCGGAGGCCTCGGAATTATGCTGGATGACCTCGCAGCCGCCCTGTACGCCGCGATTTTACTAGCTTTGTACGGGTGGCTTATGAATTAGACAATGAGACGAAATGGTCACTCCTGTTAGTGAATTTGAGCGCCCGAATGACGTGCCGGAGAAGATCGGTAAATACGTCATTATCAATAAGATCGGTAAGGGCAGCACCGGAATGGTCTACCTGTCTCACGACCCGTACTATCACCGCGACGTAGCGATCAAGGTATACGACATCGAGGAAGACTCCGATGCGGATCGCGCCAAAGTTTCTCGCAAAATGTTTTTCAACGAAGCGCACATGGTTGGGATGTTGCAGCATCCGAACATCATGCCGATTTACGATGCGGGTGAAGAAGACGGCAAGTACTACGTCGTCACCGAACACATTCAGGGTGCGCGCACATTGGCCGCGTACTGTCGACCAGACAACCTTCTGCGCGTCGACGATGTTGTCGAGATTATCTACAAGTGCGCCAAGGCCCTGCATTATTCACACGGCCGCGGTGTCATCCATCGCGACATCAAACCATCAAACGTCATGCTGACGATCGATAACGACGTTCGCATCATCGACTTCGGTATTGCCATTGTTAGCGACTCGGAAGTGTCGCGCATCGAAGGTATTGCAGGTTCGCCGAGTTACATGTCACCCGAGCAGGTTCAGTCGGAAGAGCTGACACCGCGATCGGATTTGTATTCCCTGGGCGCTGTCATGTACGAATTGCTGACAGGATTCCGGCCGTTCCGTGCGGATAACCTGTCGAAGCTGTTGCATCAGATTGTTTACGCAACACCACCACCGATTCATACCTACCGCGCTGACCTTCCCGAGGAACTCGAGAATGTTGTTGCGACGACAATGCTCAAGGAACCCGGCAAGCGAGTAGCCAGCGGTGCTGCAATGGCTGCTGAATTAACGCGTGTCTACAAAGACCTGCGTCAGAAGTACGACAGCCTCGACAAACAGGAACATTTTGATGTGCTCCGCACGCTGACTTTCTTCCACGAATTTTCACATGCCGAGATATGGGAAGTCCTGCGTGCCTCCGATTGGCACGAGTACAAAGATGGCGAAGACATTGTCAAGGAAGGCGAAATTGACGACCGCTTCTATATCATTGTTACCGGCAAAGTTGTTGTGCAGGCCAACGGTAGCAGCCTCGGCGCCTTATCGAACGGAGACTGTTTCGGTGAGACCAGTTACGTACGCGGCGCCAAACGCCAGGCGTCGATTCAGGCCGACGGCGCTGTCACTATTCTGCGTGTCAGCTCAACGTTAATGGAGCAGGTGTCATCAGCCTGTCAGCTGCGTTTCAACAAAGTCTTCCTGCGCGCACTAATCAAGCGCCTGCAAGGCGCTACGTAACCAGTCGCGGCTAAAGCCGCTCCCACAAATGCTATTGAGTCAGGTGGGATGTTTGAAAGAACTTGTGGGAGCGGCTTTAGCCGCGACGACGGCCACAGGCCACTCCACAATTCCCAATTTCAGCTAGACTGTCACCCAAATCCAATTTTGGGGTTCCCATGCTCAGAATTCTCGCCGCACTCATCAGTGCGCTTTTGATTTGTACGTCTTCCTTGTTCGCAAGTGAACTTGCCGACAACATCAAACAAGACTACGACAGTTACCTCGCCGATCTTTGGGATCACTTTCATCAAAACCCTGAGCTTTCGCTGGTCGAATTCCAAACGGCCGAACGCATGGCGAAAGAACTACGTGCAGCCGGCTTCGAGGTCACCGAGAACGTCGGTGGTACAGGCGTGGTTGCGTTGCTTGAGAATGGCAGCGGTCCGCTTGTCATGATGCGTGCCGATATGGATGGGTTACCCGTTGAAGAAAAGTCGGGGCTGCCGAACGCGTC
>CAYTNO010000072.1:0-8274 GCA_964439125.1 uncultured Woeseiaceae bacterium
GCACCGCCGTTGATCATCGACGAAACCGAGATTGAATGGGCCGTTGCACAAATCGGCGATGTGCTCAGCGAAATCGACACACAAAGGCTCGCCTCCTAAGGACAGACCTGTATGCCCGAGATCACAGTCACGCACATCGCTCTTCTGGCCGGCGCGCTAATAGTCGGTGTGATATTAGGCTGGTTTGTCCGCGGCAATCGAACCGTGACAGAAAAAGCCGCGATCAATGCCGGTTGGCAGGAGCAACTTAAGGCGCAACGCACTGAGCACGGGCGATTACTGACACAGAACAAAAGCCTGATGGATCAGAACAGCCAGTTTCAGGCTTCGAACAAAGACGCGAAGATGCGCGCCGGCGAACTGTCCGGCGCCCTCAAGGAAACATTCGAGCGACGCGACGAACTGCAACGACAGATCAAGGACATCCGCAGCAATCTTGAGGTGACCGTTACCCAGCGGGATCGCTTACAGAGCGACATTGCGAACAGAGTTGCCAAAGCAGATAACGAAAGCGCTGCGACAAAGGATCGCGATGACAAGATATTTGACCTGAGTCGCGAACTTGAGAACTGGCAGGACAGGCTACCGCCGCTAATCGAGCGCTACCAAAAGAGAAACGAAGAAGCCGAATCTCTCGAAGCGGAGCTTGACGCTGCACGCGAACGGATTGCGGCTCTGGAGTCCATGGTCGGTTCGGATCAGACACGTGTCGAACCGGTGGACCCGGAAGCGATGAAGGATGGGCTTGATGCGTCAAACGATCCGATCGAAGAAACGTCCAACGTCGCGGTCGAGTTTGATGAAGCGGAGCTTCAGGCAGAAGACTCCGCAGACCAAAGCTATGAAGACGCCGACAATCTCTTGAACGGCGATGCGCGTGACAACCTCAAACTGATTAAGGGTGTTGGACCCGCGATAGAAAAGACGCTGAACGAAATGGGCATTTTGCGCTTCAACCAAATCGCCGAGATGAGCGAGTACGAAATCGACCGGGTCGCTCATCGTATGAAGGGTTTTCGCAGTCGCATTTACCGCGAAGACTGGATCGGCCAGGCCAGGGACCTGCACGACCAAAAAGTCGGTGGCTAAATTTTGTTCGCGGGACGGCATCGTCTGAAGATCCTGGCGTTTGCTTTACTGCTGGCTGCCGGCCTGTTGGTCTCAGTATCAATCGATCAAGGAACAAACTCGCCAGGCGATGTGGCAGGCGATGCCTCAGCTCTGGATCCCGCGGATTTCTCTATAGAATTTCACCGTGGCCAACTTGTGCTCAGCGGATTTACCGCCTCTGCTGAACATGAGCAGGCTCTTGCAAGAATCATCACGAATGAATTCAGTGCAAGCCAACCGACACTTCGCTACCGGCCGGGTGTGGCACTGAGCGATGACTGGGTACCGTTAACCACGCGGCTTCTTTCCGCCTTCGCCACAACTCAGTCTGCCAGCGCCACAGTCACAGAGCACGCGATAAAGATCCATGGTGTCTCCTCAACACCTGAGCTCTGGTATGAGCGCCTCAACGCACTGCTCGAGGTGTTGCCTGGGCAGATGACGATCGACCACGACGTTGTTATCGTTGACGACGTCAGTTCGCTGTCAGCGTTGTGCGAGCGTGCATTCGCCCAGTCGCTCGGCATGGCCATTGATTTCCGTCAATCCAGTGTTGAAATCCGCACATCCTCATACATAACTCTGGATCGAATTGTTGAGGTCGCGAATGACTGCCGTGCCGGCACCATTGGGATACGGGGCCATAGCGACGCGACGGGCGATGAGGCCTGGAACCGGCAACTGAGCCGTGCCCGTGCGCAGGCAGTCGCCGACCATCTCACTGCTCGCGGCATTGATGCCAGCCGTCTTGTTGTGGCCGGCCTTGGATCGTCCAAACCTATCGCCGACAATTCAACCGTGGTCGGCCGTGGCCTCAACCGACGAATAGAATTCGAACTGCTGCAACCGTCACTCTGAGTCGCCGGGCCCTAGCAGGCTGAAGAGCTCGACCTCGAATATGAGTGTCGCACCGGGAGGAATGACGTTGCCGGCACCACGATCTCCGTACCCCATTTCCGGTGCAATTGTCAGTTCGCGTTTTTCGCCAATTAACATCCCAATCACACCCTGATCCCAACCCTGGATCACACGGCCAGCACCGAGCGGAAACGAGAATAATTCGCCCCGGTCAACCGAGCTGTCGAACTTGTCACCACGATTATCAGCTGCTGCTTCATCAAATAACCAGCCAGTGTAATGCACGTCGACCATGTCGCCGGCTTCGGCCGCACGCCCATAACCATTCTTGAGGATTTTCGCGCTGAGGCCCGCTGTAATTTCGAAAGACTCAGTCTCATTGGTTTCGCTTTCAGTCACTGCTTGCTCCTCGGTTGCTGCGTTGTCCGTAGCCGCATCGCTTGCCGGCTCACTTTGCTGGCCGCATGCGGCTACAGCTGTCGCCAGAACGAGCGCGAATATGGTATGGCTGATCTTCATGATGTGTTGCCTTTGGATAAATATGAAAAGGGGCTCATTCTGAGCCGTCGAAATCCAGTGATGCTGAATTGATGCAATATCGCAGCCCTGTCGGTTGCGGTCCATCTGCGAATACGTGCCCGAGATGAGCCTCGCACTGGCTACAGACGACCTCCTCTCGCGCCATGCCATGGCTTGTGTCGACCACCGTGCGTACAGCGTCGCCCGCGAGCGGCAGCCAGAAGCTCGGCCATCCCGACCCTGAGTCGTACTTGTGCGTCGAAGAAAACAACTCTGCATTGCAACAAACACAACGGTACGTACCGTCCTGCTTGTGGTCGACATACTTGCCCGTAAACGCTCTCTCGGTACCTTTTTTCTGGGTCACCGCGTATTGCTCGTCGGATAGTTCCGATCTGAGCATATTTTTATCTGGTTTCTTTGCCGTCATGTCAGTTGCTGTTTTATCCCGAGGCCGCATTCGAATCAAGTTCGAGCAACAAGGCATTCATTCGCTTGACGTATTCGGCCGGGTTATCGAGCTGCGATCCTTCGGCCAGCAATGCATGGTCGAGCACGATATTTGCGAATTCACCGAATCGCTTGTCATCGGTTACGGCCGACAGGCGCATGACCAATGGATGCTCAACATTAATCTCCAGAATGGGCTTTGATTCAGGCAGGGACTGGCCGCTTGCTTCGAGCATGCGACGCAGTTGCGGGTTAAGTTCGCTTTCGCCGGCAACAACACAAGCCGGCGACTCAACAAGGCGCCGGCTTACCTGCACGGCCTCGACGCGGTCCTTGAGTACTTTCTTAACCTTCTTGAGCAACGGTTTGTGTTCGTCGTCCATCGCTTCCTGGGTAATTTTCCCCTCGCCCTCCGGAAGTTCGATACCGGCACGGCCGGCGTCAACCAGTGTCTTGCCGTCATACTCATTGAGGCTGTCAACAAGCCACGCATCAATTCGGTCGGTTAGCAGCAGTACCTCTATACCCTTGTCTGTTAAGCCTTCAATGTGCGGACTGGCTGCAGCCGTTGCGTGATTTTCGGCCAGCACGTAGTAGATCTTGTCCTGATCTTTCGAGGCACGCTCAACATAGTCGTTGAGCGACTGATCCTGGGCATCACCCTCCGTGTGAGTGCTTGAAAACCGCAAAAGTCCGGCCAGCTTGTCCACATTCCCATGATCTTCAACAGCACCCTCTTTCAAGACCTGGCCAAACTCGCCCCAGAATTTCGCATAGTCCTTCGGTGCCTTACTCGCCATCTTGCCGAGCATGTCCAGAACGCGACGCGTCAATGCACTGCGCATTGCTGTCAGCTCCGGGTTCTGCTGCAACAATTCTCGCGATATGTTTAGCGGCAGGTCTGAGGAATCGACCACACCTTTGACGAAGCGCAGATACAGCGGCAGAAACTGCTCCGCATCGTCCATGATGAAGACGCGTTGCACATACAGTTTGAGTCCGCGTGGTACATCCCGGTTCCAAAGATCAAAAGGCGCATTCGCCGGAATATAGAGAAGACTCGTGTATTCGCGCTTACCCTCGACACGGTTGTGACTCCATGTCACCGGATCAGAAAAGTCATGCGACAGATGTTTGTAGAATTCTTTGTATTCGTCATCGTCGATCTCGGATCGTGATCGCGTCCACAGCGCCGTGGCCGCGTTGACGACCCTCGGTTCCTGGTCTTTTTCGGTGGCGCTCGCCAGAGTTACCGGGAAAGCGATGTGATCTGAGTAAGTACGAATCAGATTCTCAATTCGCAGCGGCTCGGCAAATTCCGATTCTCCTTTCTTGAGATGAAGTGTGACGGCTGTGCCCCGTTCGCTGCGTTCCATGTTCTCAATTGTGAATTCGCCCTGGCCATCCGACTCCCAACGTACGGACTCATCCGCCGCGAGCCCAGCCCGACGAGACTCGACAACAACCTTGTCCGCGACGATGAAAGTTGAATAGAAACCGACACCGAACTGTCCAATAAGTTGTGCGTCTTTTTGCTGATCGCCTGTCATCTGTTGCAGAAATTCGGACGTGCCGGAACGCGCGATCGTACCGAGATGCTCAACGAGCTCGTCACGCGACATACCGATGCCGTTGTCAATCACCGTAATCGTGTTGTTGTCTTTGTCGGACTCGATTCTAATCTTGAGGTCCGTGTCCTTACCCAGGAGATCGGGTACGGCAAGCGCTTCGAAGCGAAGCTTATCGGCTGCATCGGAAGCATTGGAAATCAGCTCACGAAGGAAGATTTCCTTGTTGCTGTACAGAGAATGGATCATCAGCTTCAGAAGCTGACGTACTTCGGTCTGGAAGCCGAGTGTTTCCCGGCCCGTCTCGGTGCTCACGCCTGTATCTCTCCCACATCAATATCGTTGTGCCACCGACAAGAATCGGCAGCATCGAGTCAGACACGATAGGGGCTTGTCAGCCTATTTCAAGGGGCTGATGGGATGAAGTAACCAAATGGTAGAAAAGGAACACGAAAAGGAGCATCGCTGTGGCCATAGCGAGTGGCGGATGCCGCAAAGCCAACAGGACGCCGCCAATCTGGATTGTTAGTAAGAAACCGGTCATTAGCAATGACCTTAGACCTCTGCGGAATCTCTCGCCGACAAGGCCGACCATATAGACGAGGTCATCCAGGTCATCGAGCCATTGAATCAACCGTTCCATGCTTATCCGCTAGCGAACGATAGTGAGCAGCGGACGGATGCTTTCGGCGTCGATCGCATTCGGATCAGCCTCATTCAATACGTCGCTGTTCGATTGTTTCGCGTGGGCGATAGCCCGATGGAACAATTCCCAACGCTGCCTGGCGGCTTCGTTTTTAAGGAAGACCACTGGCGATTCAGTTTCCTTGTACTTATTTGACATACTATTTAAATCGCAGTTGAAAGCTCAGTAAGATCGACTATAGGTAGCTAAACGCTCTGCCTCCGTGAGGCAGATCACAGCTTCGTTTAGAAGTTACTGAGCGACCTGCCTAATCTCGAAAAATCAGACGCAGTACCGCTTCTAAATGACGCCGAGTGCACACAAAATTGGTGACCGTTATCACACTTGCCGCCCTTTAAAATTGCGCATAAAAAACGCCGACGAAAAGTCGGCGTTTTAGAATCGGTTTAAGGCTACCTTGAAGTCTATTCGACGTCATCACCTGGTTCAGGTTGCCAGTCGCGTTTCACTTGTTCGGACCAATTGCGATAGCCCTTCCACGTGTACAACGCCGGATCAATTCCGACACGACGGCCGCGAGGTGCCGGTGCCTTGGATATCCACTGACGATACTGCTGCCATCCGTCCGCATCGTTCGCGGCTGGCTGGCTTGGCGTCACCGCCTCAGTCGATTCATCGGCTGGCGACGTCGCATCCGTGCTGTAGTCGTCCATCCATCGAAGGTGCTTGCTATCCGGCATGTCTTTGCTCAGTAAGTCCTTTGAACAAATGCTATGCGTCTAACCGTGCAAATCACAGGAACTGCATCACAATGCAGTTCGGGATTTTTTACTTATTTTTCAATATGTTATATCGCGTTTTTACTTAATCACGCGGATAGTACGGCAAAAAACTCGTGCAACTCGACGATAATCGGAGAATAAAGTCAGGTCACGCGATAACAAGGCGAGTAATCACCACCCGAGATTTTCATGCGTTGTTGTTCGACAAAAGCAGCCAGCAAATCGTCCATTAACTGCATGATCGATGCTGAGCCGTTGATTTCGAAGGGGCCACGCTGACCGATAAGCACCGCCGTATCTTCACGAACGTTACCCGACACAATCCCTGAGAAAGCGCGCCGCAGATTGGCCGCAAGAATGTGCCGCGGCACGTCCTCGTGGATCTCAAGCGCACTCATCGAATCGTGCGTCGCTTTGAACGGCTTTTGGAATTCTGTATCGATGGCAAGCCGCCAGTTAAAGTAATAAGCATCACCGTGTTCGGTTCGAAAATCGCGCACATCACTCAGCGACGAGTGAATCGTGCGCGCTACCTCACTCGGATCGTCGATGATAATGGAGTAACGTTGCTGTGCTTCCGGCCCCAGAGTTGCTCCAACGAACTCGTCAATCTTTCGAAAATACGACTCCGCTGATGCCGGCCCGGTCATGACCATCGGCATGGGTTGATCCCGGTTGTCCGGGTGCAAAAGCACTCCCAGCAGGAAGAGAATCTCTTCGGCTGTTCCAACGCCGCCTGGAAAGACGACAATGCCATGTCCGACCCGAACGAATGCTTCAAGCCGTTTTTCCATGTCCGGCATGATAACCAGCGAGTTGACGATCGGGTTCGGCGACTCGGCAGCGATGATGCCCGGCTCAGTGATACCGACGTAGCGACCATCGCGAATGCGCTGTTTGGCATGACCTATCGTCGCGCCCTTCATCGGCCCTTTCATTGCGCCGGGACCACATCCCGTACAAACGTTCAGGCCCCTCAGCCCGAGCTCGTAACCGACCAGTTTGGTGTAGTCATACTCGCCACGGCTGATCGCGTGGCCGCCCCAACAGACCACCAGATCCACTTCAGCCGGTATCTCCAACAGCCCGGCATTGCGGACGATATGAAACACCGCGTCGGTTATGCCGCCACTCGACTCCAGGTCGAATCGACCGCTATCGACAATCTCGTTGCGCGTATAGACGATGTCCCGCAGCACAGCAAACAACAGTTCGCTGATCCCACGAATCATCTTTCCGTCGACGAATGCTCGTTGCGGCGCCCCAACTAACGCTAGCTTGAGGCCGCGGTCCGGCTGGATGAAACCGACGCTGAAATCCCGATAGCGCTCAAGCATTGCACCCGCGTCGTCCTCGTTACTGCCGGATTTGAGGACAGCGAGCATGCAGCGCCGTAACAGGTTGTAGAGGCCACCCTCACTGCTGCAGCGAAGCAGATCGGCTTCGAGTTTTGAGAGAACCTCAAGGCTACCTACCGGCCGAACCTCGGCGTCTACAGTTTGGGTACTAGACAAGGGTGCCCCAGTCAGGGTTTGATTTCGATTGGCGTGTTATCGGGCGTCATGAGCCAAATATCGATCATGTCGGAGTTTGAAACCGCAATGCAGCCATTCGTCCAGTCCTGAGTGCGATAGTAGGCCTCGGATCGCGTCGGCTCGTTTGGTTGACCGTGGATCATGATCGCGCCACCGGGCTGCAGACCTTTGGACCTGGCTCGTCGTGCATCGGCGACATTCGGGTAGGAAACATGAATCGACAAGAAAAACTCACTGCCGGGATTGCGGGTATCAAGCCAGTAGGCACCCTCCGGAGTTTTGAAGTCACCTTCATGCTCCTTATCGCCCTCGGGACGAATACCCAACGCAATATCAAAAGTACGAAACGGCTCGCCGTCTACGATCAGGTGCAACTTGCGCGCAGCCTTCTCGACTATGATCTTCTCCGCAACGGGAAATTGACCGGCATGCAACGCACCCTGCCAGGCGAGTAGCAGGAATACGGTGAAGATAATGCGTTGTGGCGATCTGATCATGAGCAAGTGTTGGGGATATACCTTGTTACCGAAATGTTGGTTGCTGGAAGACTAGCAAAACTGATGTGACAGTAATACGTCGACATTCACAAATTTCTTCCGACTATCCAGCCGATTACGAACCCGATGCCGCCTGCCACAAGCGTATATAGGGGAAGAAAGCGAAACAGTTGCCCGGGGTTTGTCGAGCCAGTGAACAAGTCGTTCAGATTGACCGCATAGGCGTAGTGCAGGTAAATCGACAGCCCAAGCGCTGGGATGGAGTAACCGAGCGTTCCCATTGGCAGACGCCACCCCGCGCCCGTCCAA
>CAYTNO010000073.1:0-8196 GCA_964439125.1 uncultured Woeseiaceae bacterium
ACTACAAAGTACGGCTACCCGCTGACGAACTCCTGGCTGTCGCCAAAGGCATGGTTGCAGCTCAATAGTTGTCAGCCGCCGGTAATGGTACGCTTCGCGCTTGATTAAGTGAGAGAGTGTGGAGACACCGATGGTAACGGCAATCGTCATGATAAAGGCTGAGACCAGCCGAATTCCGGAACTGGCCAACCAGATTACGGAGATGAGTGGTGTCCAGGAAGTTTTTTCTGTCGCCGGTCGTGTTGACCTGATCGCGATAGTGACGGTTGCTCGCAACGAAGATCTCGCTGACGTCATCAGTGACAAAATGCGCCACCTCGAGGGCATCGTCGAGACTGAGACGATGATCGCATTTCGCGCCTATTCTGAAAAAGAACTCGAGGCAGGATTTGAGCTCGGGCTCGACTAGAGTCAATGACTGATACAGGTCGCAGCAATCCATTAAGCCGATTCGTCCGGGCCACCATCAAGGTCGAGCCCAATGAACTGAGCGCGACACTGTTGTCGTTCCTGTTCATATTCGCATTGATGCTTGCGTACAACATTCTTAAGCCGGTGCGAGATGCGCTGGCCCCGGACTGGAGTGACGTCGAACTTGCGCGGCTCTGGACCTACAATTTCTTTTTCAGCGCTGTGGCTGTGAGTGTTTATGGTTTCGCAGTATCGCGAACGCGCCTAAAATACCTGATCCCCGGCGTCTACGGATTTTTCGCAGCATCATTTGTGCTGTTCTATCTGGGCGCGCGCTCCCTTAGTGATGCCGTCTTCATCGAGAAGGCCTTCTACCTGTGGATCAGCTTGTTTTCCTTGTTCCACATCTCGGTGTTCTGGAGCCTGATGTCGGATCTTTTCAGCAAGACCCAGGCGTTGCGTCTGTTTGCGATTATCGCGAGTGGGGCGAGCGTCGGCACGATAGCCGGATCCGCGGCGACACTCGCACTGGCGAAGACAATCGGAACCATGAACTTAATGCTGATCGCGGCGACCATTCTGGTCGCGATAGTGCCGGTTATTGGCTTACTGTATCGACTCAAGTCAACACAACTGCAGCCTGGTGGCGAGGTTCGCGCCGATAGTCAGGAGATAATAGTCAGTGGCAACCCGTTTTCCGGATTTACCGAATTCGTTCGGAACCCTTTCTTGTTCGGCATCGCGGTGTTTATTTTTCTCTATACGACGATCGGTTCGTTCGCGTACTTCGAAATCAAGAACTTGCTTACGGACTTTGATCGCGATGCACGCGCACAGATCTGGGCAGGTATCAATCTGACCGTAAACACGTTGACTATCGTAACAGCCATGTTTGCGACAGGGCGTATCGCGTCCCGGTTCGGGCTGTCGAAGACGCTGGCGCTGGTGCCGCTGGTCGTGGCGATCGGTTTGCTTGCTGTGGCGGTTAACCCGATGTTGGCCACAGTTCTTGTTGGCTGGGTAGTGCTCAAGGCTGGCAACTACGCGATTACGAGGCCTGCGCGCGAAATGCTGTACACGCTGGTCAACCGTGAAGATCGGTTCAAGGCCAAGCCTGTGATTGATATCGTGGTTTATCGCGGCGGGGACACACTCGCGAGCTGGGCCTTTGCCGGATTAACTGCGGCACTCGGGCTCGGGCTGGGTGCAATGGCTGCGGTAGGGGCGGCGATTGCTATTGTGTGGGCATTGGTCGGAGTCTACCTCGGCCGATCATATGATCGCGCGATCGCAAACGGTGCTACTGAGTAACAAACAGAGAGGGACAAGGAAATGGCGTCACAAAACACATCCAACGAATATAGTTCCACAGCCAAATGGTTGCACTGGTCAGTCGCCATCGGCATCTTCGTGCTGCTCTGGCTGGGCCTGCAACAAGCTGGTATGGAGCGCGGGCCGGAGAAATTCGAAGTTCGGGCACTGCATGCATCAGTTGCCCTCATCGTACTTGTGTTAATGACTGTACGGCTGGTTTGGCGATTTCTGAACGGCGTGCCTGCGCATCCTGACGGTATGCCCGGATGGCAGCGTGCGACGTCGACGCTGGTTCACTGGGGGCTCTACATATCAGTTTTCGTGCAGCTCATCTCGGGTTCAATGACGGTTGCAACGGGCGGCAATGCGTTGCCGTTTTTCGGCTTGTTTTCAATTGCGCTACCGATCGTTGAAAACGATGAATCACATGAGTTTTGGGAGGAAATCCACGAATTCGCCTGGATCATCATTTCAGCTTTCCTCATCGTGCACGTGCTCGGCGCGCTGTATAACCATTTCGTACTCAAAAATGATGTGTTGCGGCGTATGACAATCGGTGTTCGAAAGGGCTCTTGAAAGAGCAATGAAAAAACCGGCACCTGGCTTCGAGAGCAGCGAACTGCGTGAGTTTGGCGAGGTGCTGCGCGGGCGGCGTACGATAAATCTGTTTCTGCAAACGCCGGTACCGGCAAAACTCGTTCGTGATGCGATTGAAGTTGCAACCTGGGCACCCAATCACCATGTAACAGAGCCTTGGGCCTTCTATACGCTTGGCAAGCAAACGATGGCTGCATGCCTGGATCTCCTGCGCGAAATCGTCACAGCAAATAAAGATGCGAAGGCGGCCGAATTCAAAGCGAAGAGCTGGTCCGAAAAACCGGGCTGGCTGCTTGTTACCTGCAAGAGGTCGACAGAATCGGTATTGCAGCAGGAAGACCTCGCAGCTTGCAACGCTGCTGTGCAGAACTTAATGCTGTATCTGTGGAAAGCTGGCGTCGGCTGCAAATGGATAACGGCGGATATCACACGTGATCCGCGCTTCTTCGAAATTGTTGGTATCGATAGCGAGAACGAACTCGTCGTGGGCCTGATCTCTTACGGATATCCGAAACTTACCCCGAGCCAGGCCCGAAAGGCCCCCTCCGAGGTAATGACCGAACTTCCCTGATCGAGGGTCGTCAATCCCGTGCGAGTTCGTCCGGGTGGTGCATGAAGGGTCCGGGTGCGATCAACGGTTTGAGCACAAAAACCGCGATCGTAATAGCGGATACGGTGGCGATGATGACAACGCTGTTGCGAACACTGCCGTCATAAATCAATGCAGCAGCAATCGCCCCACTTGCCCCCAGGGCGTTTTGCAGCGTACCGATAATCGATGAAGCCACGCCGGCGATTCGAGGCAGCGGGTCAAGCGCGACGACCATGGAATTGGGCATGAGAATGGCGACCGAAAACATGAAGATGCAGATGTTCGACCATAGCCACCAGAACGGGGCGTTATCGAGCCAGGCAATAACAAGTAGTTGCGTACCGCCAATTGCGATGAGTACAACAGCGATCGTGATCAACTGCATCATGTCGAATCGGGTAACCAGAATACGATTGACCGCAGCGCCGAAAAGTATCGATAGCCCGGCTGTCGCAAACACCAGTCCGAACGCCTGTATCGAGAACCCGTAGATTTCGACGACAAGTGCGGCGGATACAGTAATTATCGACATAAATCCTGCAGGTGGCAGGACGATCAGCAGCAGGCCAAAGATGCTCTGCCGGTGGGAAAAGAATTCGGCGAAGCTGGAGATCAGCTGGCGCACGGGGTGTTGTCCGGTAGTCGGTGTGTGAGTCTCGAAAAGGTTACTGCGAATTGCGAGCAGTATCGCGAGGCCACACGCGGCGATCAGGGTAAACGGAGTGCGCCAGCCCCATTGCGCAACGAGCAAGGCGCCGATGCTTGGCGCGATTACCGGTGCCACCGTAAAGATCATCATCATTAACGACATCAGGCGTGCCGCGTCTTTGCCACTTGCAACGTCCCGGACGATTGCGCGCGATACAACGAGCGCAGACGCGGCACCGAATCCTTGCAGAAAACGAGCGGCAAGTAAGACTTCGATATCATTCGCGGTGGCGGCGACTGTCGCAGCTGCTGCGAACAGTGACATGCCAACATACAGGACAGGCATGCGGCCAAGACGATCGGCAAACAGCCCGGCCGGAATCTGGCCGAAAGCCATGCCAGCCATGAATATGCCGACGATTTGCTGGCTGCGCTGCAGGTTGGTTGCGAGGGCTTCGACCATTGCTGGTATGGCCGGCAGGCTGAGGTCAATTGTCAACGCGGACAGGCCGGTCAGCAGGCCGAGCGTAACGACGAAGCTTCGCTTATGGTGGGGGGAGGGGGGACTCACGATCAGGTCAGGCTGACATCCCGACCTGCTATTAACAAGCCTGCCAGCGAGGGGCTGCCGAGCCAGTAGCTAAGATCCCTCGGATGATCGATGTCCCAAATCGCGAGGTCAGCGCGCTTGCCCACTTCGAGTGTACCGCGATCTTCGCCGAGGCCGAGCGCGACGGCCGCCTCACGCGTTGCGCCCGCAAGGCACTCCTGCGGCGTAAGTTTGAACAGTCGGCTTGCAAGGGCCATAGCCTCGCGCACTGAGCAAAGCGGTGATGTGCCGGGATTACAATCGGTAGCGATTGCGATAGGCACACTTTTTTGGCGTAGTTCGTCAACAGGCGGTTGTTGTGTTTCGGCCAGCGTTAGAAACGCGCCAGGCAAGAGCACGGCAACGGTTCCCGCATTTGCCATCGCTTCGATACCCGGCGGCTGCGCGTACTCGAGATGGTCGGCCGAGAGTGCGTCAAATCTTGCTGCCAGAGACGCTCCGCCGCTGTCGCTGAGTTGGTCAGCGTGCAGTTTCACCGGAATCCCGAATGACTGTGCGCAGCTAAATACCTTTGCGACCTGGTCGGCGTCGAACGCGATTGTCTCGCAGTAGGCGTCGACCGCGTCGGCGAGCTTTCTTTCGGCGACCAGTGGCAGTAGCTCGTCGCAAATGAGGTCGACGTATGCATCTGCATCGTCCATGAACTCTGGAGCTACAGTGTGTGCAGCGAGCAGCGTGGTGCGAACCGTCAAATTCGATGATGTTCCGATTCGGCGTGCAACCTCGAGCATCTTGATCTCGCTATCGATGTCGAGTCCGTAACCGGACTTGATCTCGACAGTCGCAACACCGTCGGCTTCGAGCATTCGCACGCGCCGCATCGCGGATTCGAATAACGCATCAGGCGTTGCCTCGCGAGTAGCTCTAACCGTCGAAAGTATGCCGCCGCCGGAGCGGGCAATGTCCTCGTAACTTGCGCCCTGGAGTCGTTGCTCGAATTCGGCAGAGCGATCGCCGCCAAAAACCAGGTGTGTGTGACAATCTATCAGTGCCGGCGTAACCCACTGACCCGCCAGGGACCGGGTAACTGCGGCGGATTTCTCGGGAAGGTCTGTCCGCGACCCAAGCCACGCCAGCGCACCATCTGCGATCGCAATCGCGCCGTCCTCGACGACACCGAAACCAGGCGAGTCGCGTCGCATAGTTGCGATGTGCGCGTCTGTCAGCAGCAGATCCCAGTCCGTCATTCGTTGCTCCGAGTGTGCTTTCGACGGTATCATGGCCAAAGCTGTATATACAACTTAATGGGCCTCCGGTGTCGTCTATTTTCGCTCGTAAAGCGTTGCTGCAAAAGGGCTGGGCAGACAATGTCCGCTTGCAGCTTGACGGTGGGCGGATCAGGAGCGCTACTGCAAATACCTCGGCCGAGTCCGGTGACTTCGTGGCGGGCGTCATCATTCCAGGTCTTTGTAACGCCCACAGCCACGCATTCCAGCGAGCGCTCGCGGGCAGGACCGAAGAGCGTTCCGCGGCCGGACATGACAACTTCTGGACCTGGCGCGAGCGCATGTATGCGCTGGCAGGGCGGCTCAATGCTGACTTGCTCACGGCGATCGCGCAGCAGGCGTATAGCGAGATGCTTGCGAGTGGCTATACCTCTGTCGCCGAGTTTCACTACTTACATTCGGAGCCTGGCGGCAGCCAACGTGACGATACGATGTTCAATGCGCTCTGCGCCGCGGCACATAACAGCGGTATTCGCATGACTTACGTCCCGGTGCTGTACGAGCGCTCCGGGTTCGATCAACCCGAGCCAGTGGGACACCAGAAGCTGTTCGCCAATGATGTCGAGAGTTTCCTGGCACATCATGAGCGGGTTCGTGAGCGAGCATCGGAAACACTAAACGTAGGCATCGGCGCGCACAGTCTGCGCGCCGTCTGCAAAGAGTCGCTCGTCGAAATTGCCGGTATCGCCGATTCCCAAAATCTGCCGATGCACTTGCATATCGCTGAGCAACAGCGCGAGGTTGACCAGTCGATGGCAGCCTATGGCCGACGTCCGGTTCGTTGGTTGCTTGAAAACTTCAATGTTGGAGACAACTGGTGCCTGGTACATGCGACGCACATGGATGCGGACGAAGTCGAGTCTCTGGCGCATTCAACAGCGGTTGTGTGCCTTTGCCCGAGTACCGAGGCGAACCTCGGTGATGGCCTGTTTCCGTTGCATGATTTTCTCAGCGCAGGTGGAAGGATGGCTATCGGATCCGATAGCCACGTTTCCATAAATCCGTTCGAGGAACTTCGCTGGCTGGAGTACGGCCAACGCCTTGTAACGCAATCGAGAAACGTCGCATCGCTGCAACAATCACATGTTGGCCGGGAGTTGTTTTCACGAGCACTCGACGGAGGCGCGCAAATCAGTACGCGAGAAATAGCGGGTATTCAAAGCGGTGCCGTGGCCGATCTGGTTGCGCTTTATGACGACGACCCAATGCTGGTTGGTCACGATGAGGCGTCGTTGCTCGATGCGCTGGTTTTTTCGGGCTATCGCTTGCCAATCGAGCGCGTCATGGTTCACGGCCAATGGCAGGTCGTCGACGGCCAACATGTTGGTCAGGCCGATACTCGAGCCGCGTTTGCAGGTGCGTTGCGAAAAATCGGGGAAGCACCGTGACAGCGCTCGTAAAACCAAGATACCAGCAGCTCAAGGACCTGATCATTGGCCGCATATCGAACGGCGACCTGAGACCCCAGGATCGGGTGCCATCGGAAAACGACTTAGTGGAGTCGATGAACGTTTCGCGCATGACCGCGAATCGTGCATTGCGCGAACTGACCGACGAAGGTTATGTCGATCGCATCGCCGGTCGTGGCACGTTTGTGTCGGATTTTCGGGCTCGATCTCACGTGCTTGAAGTGCAAAACATCGCAGATGAAATTAAGCGCCGCGGCCATGCACACTCCTGCGAAGTCGTGCGGCAGTCGCGCCAGCATGCCCGTGGTGAAATCGCCCGGGCATTGGATATCGAGCAAGGTACGGACGTATTTCATCTGCTGCTCGTGCATTTCGAAAACGCTAACCCGGTTCAAGTCGAGGATCGGCACGTCGTCGCGGATTTCGCGCCCGAATGTATCGAGCAGGACTTTCGAACGGTGACACCGAGCGCTTACCTCACTGCTATCTCTCCGCTTCAGGAAGCGGAACAGGTGGTGCGTGCGACGCTACCGAATGCTGCGGTTCGCCAGCAATTACAAATGGCCGACAACGAACCCAGCCTGGTTGTCATACGACGCACCTGGTCACACGGTCGACCCGTTACTTTCGCGCGCCTGCACCACCCGGGCAGTCGCTATGAATTGACCGGGCACTACGCCCCCCCCGGAACACCCAAATCGACGATGGCCAATGTCGTGGAACTGGAGACCATGGAACGATGAGTAAGAAACGAACGATCAAAGCACCCACTGGGACAAAACTTCAGGCCAAAAGCTGGCTAACCGAAGCGCCATTGCGAATGATTATGAACAATCTCGATCCGGACGTGGCTGAGCGCCCGGAAGATCTTGTCGTTTATGGAGGCATTGGCAAAGCCGCACGCAACTGGGAAGCATTCGACGTGATAGTCAGCACACTCAAGACACTCGAAGCTGATGAAACTCTGCTGGTGCAATCGGGCAAGCCCGTCGGCGTTTTCAAAACACATGCCGACGCTCCGCGAGTGCTGATAGCGAATTCAAACCTCGTTCCGGCATGGGCGAATTGGGAGCACTTTCGTGAGCTCGACCGCAAAGGCCTGATGATGTTTGGCCAGATGACGGCGGGCTCATGGATCTACATCGGTAGCCAGGGAATCGTGCAGGGTACTTACGAGACCTTCGCCGAAATGGGTAGGCAGCACTATGGCGGCGATCTGGCCGGGCGCTGGATTTTGACAGCAGGACTCGGTGGCATGGGCGGCGCACAGCCTCTGGCAGCGACAATGGCCGGCGCATCGATGCTCGCAATAGAATGTCAGTCAAGTCGCATCGACAAGCGGCTTGAGACGGGTTATCTCGATACTCGTGCGGAATCACTTGATGAGGC
>CAYTNO010000074.1:0-8113 GCA_964439125.1 uncultured Woeseiaceae bacterium
TTCTTGTTTGAGAGCAGGTGAATCACGAATGACGTTAAGAAAAAACCACCGCATCGTCGGCGTTCTGTGTACATGCATGTTGGGCCTTGCCGCAGGTTGTGCCACAACAGCTTCGTACAACAGTACTGGCGAATGGCAACAACCGCGCACTCGAGAGGTCCCGTTCCAGGCCGTGCTGGTCATCGCGATCGTGCCGGATCCCAATGCACGTCGCGCCTTTGAGAAAACTGTCGCTGACGCGATCGACGACGGCAGCGCCAGAGGCATCGCCTCGTACTCGGCCAGCAGCCAAAAAACCACGGAGCTCACCAGGGAGATAGTGGTTGCCATGGCCGAGAGTTCCGGTGCCGATTCCGTCCTCGTCACCAGAGTCCTGGATCGGGAGGCTCAGGTCGGGAAAACTCAGGAGGAGACTATTGTCTATGTAGGCCCGGTCACGAAGGTGGTTCAGAGCGAGGACTCGTCTTTTACCAGAGCCCTCACCACAAACTACTCTGTCGAGGTGGTGCCTGGCAGTTTCGTAATCAAAGCCGACGCCGTGTTGGAATCATCGCTCTATGAGCTTGCTGCCGGAAACAAGCTCGTCTACCGGGCGACGACCCGAGGCCGTTTCGAACTCAGCGCTGAACACCCCACGGAGGAAATTGCCTACCGCTTTGCAGTTTCTATGGCCAAGCAGCTGCGCAGCAATCAGGTGATTCGCTAGTATTGTACGGCCGATGGCATCGTCTACCGAAACACCTGAAAACACGCTGGTTGAAAAGGTGGGCGTCTGGGTCATGCTTGGGCTCGCTGCAGGCCTCGGTGGGGCATCGCTCATCGCGTTCGGGTTGTTTCTATATGCTGGGCCGTTCGGCCTCGTGGAGTTCGATCTGGGCTTTGGGGGCGACCTGGCCATCGACGCTGGTCTGTCGATGCTGTTCTTCGTCCAGCACAGTTGGATGGTGCGCCGGTCCCCAAAACAGAGGCTGGCGCGCATTATGCCGAAGCACTTTCTCGACGCCGTCTATGCGATCGCCTCCGGGATTGCGTTGCTGGCGGTTGTGCTGCTGTGGCAAGACTCCAGGCAGATCATCTGGCAGGCAACAAACGGCTTGTGGTGGGCGGCGCGCATGATCTTCTTGCTCGCGCTGGCCGTCGGCATTTGGGGTGGTTTGTCGTTGAAAGGGTTCGACAGCTTCGGCCTGCGGCCCATACGGTACCGGTTCCGGGCTGAGTCGCGACTGTCGTCGGTGCTGGTGGTACAGGGCGCCTACCGATGGATACGACATCCTTTGTATTTTGTCGTGCTGCTGATGATTTGGTCTTACCCGGTGCTAACGGCTGATCGCCTCTTATTCAACGTGCTCTGGACGATTTGGATTGTCATCGGCACCGTGCTTGAGGAGCGCGACCTGACCTCCGATTTCGGCAATGACTATCGCGAGTATCAGCGTAACGTTCCCATGCTGCTGCCCACCAAGATACCCGATTGATGAGCAACCACCGGCAAATCGAGTTGTTGCGAGATTGAAATCTCCATGCGTTCGATATCCGCGAGCAGTTTGACCGGGTCGCAGCAGAGACCCATTAAGTGGATGCCTGGTTGAAACTCCTTTTGCAGCATCTGCTTGATCATCGCGACGGTCGGGACGGCCGTCAGGACGTAAGCATCTTCATGAAACAGGGAGAACCGATAGCGGATTGGCTGACCCTGGTGTTGACCTTCGGCATCGACCTGCACGACCGTTCCGTAGGGTGGCTTAGCGAATTTCTTTGTAGACCAGCTCAGTAGACGCCCCAGTGCGGTTGCGGTTTGCCGCGGAGCGATGCGGGAGCCAAGCATCATCAGCGGCGTAACCACGTAATCGGCAAACCAGTTGAAACCTGCAACAAAAAACCCGGTGGTCTTCAAGTCCGGCAACACCTTGGGTAGGCGACGCAATTCCGGCATGTCCACGGGATAGGTCAGCAGTTCGCCGAAGTCATGCTCAAATTCAAACTTCGGATAGTCGGCATACTTCAGTTTCCGCCAGCTACCATTTTTGTACATCTCGCTTTTGTAGTCGCGGAACGATTCAACAAGCTCAGTCACTCCTGAGGTAAACGGCAAGCCGGTTTTATCACGAATAACGCTGCCGACTATGGCACTGTCCATGACATCCACCTGCTGCGCCGCATAGCGCACCAGCACCCCAATGATGCCCGGATGAAACCCGGCCTGGATGACGAAGCAGCAACCCGCGCGCTCGATCTTTGCCCGGAGCTCGTTCGGCGGGTCCAGCAGCTCATTGGTCATCTGCATGTCAATCCAGTCGGCTTGACGCTCGACGCAGGCCTCGATCAGCGAAGCGTTTTGCGGGCCGTTCGCCATGGCATTAACCAACAAATCAAATTCAGGTAGGGCGGTAACGTCAAGGTCGGCCGCGTCAAGCTCGAGCAATTCCGTTCGATGTTCAAGATCGTGACCATGAAGGCTCGACCGCAGTTCATCAAGCTTCGCTGGGCTTCGGCCGGACAGGATGACAGTCGCGTCGGTATCCGTTAGCAGATAGTTAGCGAGCTTGCGACCCGCATAGCCGGTCGCTCCTACCAGCAGAATTCTTGTCGAGGACTTTTGGTGCATACACTAAAGCTACTCAAATTGATCGGACCCGCCGAACGGCAACTATGTTCCAAATTGTAGAACCTTCGCCGTCACTCGTCATCGCGACTATTACCTAGTCATCCGGGGACAGCCATCATCTGCAGCCCATCAACCTGTTGCCCCGTACACAGATCGAATTGCCCACAATTGTTCAAAACGAGATCCCGGTCCTTTATTCGAGGACCCGCCCGATATTAGCATTGCTCGGGAATGTCAAATATTGGGAATGAGAATATGGAAGCGCAGCAAGCTCAGGCACCGCGGACTGCCACAGTTAAGTTCACCGGAAATGCCGGTGAATACTTCAAGATCTGGATCGTTAACATTGCGTTGACCGTCGTTACACTGGGCATTTACTCGGCCTGGGCGAAGGTACGAAAGCTACGATACTTTTACGGCAACACGTCCGTCGAGGACGGCCACTTTGACTATCATGCGAAACCCATGGCAATCCTTATCGGGCGAGTTATTGCTGTCAGCATGGTGTTTGTTTATTACCTGCTGTCGCAGTACGAGCCAGTTGCAGGGTTGGTGCTGATTGCAATCATCATCCTGCTTGTTCCAGTGCTTATGGTTCGGGCGCAAGTATTCCAGTTGCGTAATACTTCCTACCACGGATTGCGATTCAACTTTCAACGTAACTACAAAGATTCATTCATCGTTTTTTACGGTGGCATGTTGATCACTTTGTTTTCACTGGGTCTTGCCGCGCCGTCGGCAATTTACATGCGCAATAAGTTCGTCGCCAATAACGCGGGCTACGGCCAGACACAGTTTAGCTTCGGCGGTCGCCAGGGCCAGTTTTATGCTATTTTCTGGACTTCTGTGGGCCTCGCGCTGCTCGGTGGCATCGGCATAGCGTTGATAATCGGCGGGCTCGGAGCAGCACTTGGAGCAGTTGCCAGCGATACGCCAAGTGGCGGTGGTCTGGCTGTTCAAGCTTTTACGATTCTCGTTACGCTGCCGCTGTTCGGTTTTTATGCGGCCATCGGTATCTATGTACAGACGCGGCAACGCAACTATGTCTGGAATTCCACGACGCTCGGTGGCAACCACTTCGACTCGACATTGTCGATTCGAAGTATGGTTTTTATCATTCTAAGCAATGCTGCTGCGATCACACTGTCATTAGGACTGCTGATTCCCTGGGCGCAGATACGACTCGCGCGATACCGTGCCGAGCACATGACTGTGCACCTCGCGGATAATTGGCGCGACTACGTTGCTGCGAAGGACGCCCAGGGTTCTGCGCTGGGTGAGGAAATCGGAGAGGCCTTTGACGTAGCAGTCGATCTCGCGTTCTGATGCGCACAGCGGCCAGCTACTACGATGGCCAAACAGCGGGTGCTGAGCGTGTAGCACTTGAGTTGGCGGGCAGGTCGCTGAAATTCGACCTTGCCGGGGCGACCCAGTGGATAGAGCTCGACGCCACGACGGTGGTGGAACCGGTCGGCAACGGCCCATGGATTGTCGAGCTGGTGAACGGAGCGTCGCTTAAAATTACCGATGCAGACTTCGGCGAAAAACTGGCCGATGAACGTGGCTCGTTAGGCTTTGTGCGTATGCTCGAGGGGGCATGGCATTGGGCGCTGATCTCCATCGTTGTCGCTATCATCGCGACTTGGGCCGGCCTTACCTATGGCGTTCCCGCGTTCGCGACGTCGGTAGCCTTCGCTCTGCCCGACAATGTCTCGGCAGCGCTTAGCGACGAAGGTCTGGGCCTGATGGACGAAATTCTGTTCGATCAAAGTGAATTGCCCCATGAGACGATTGTGCGAGTAACCGGGCTGTTTCGCGACATCCAGGTAACGAACCCGGAATTCTTGCCCTATCGACTGGAGTTTCGTGCGTCAAGAATAGGTCCAAACGCGTTCGCGGTGCCTGGCGGAATCGTTGTGATGACGGATGAACTCGTGGAACTAGCTGAATCCGATGCGGAAATCATGGCCGTACTGGCGCACGAAGTGGGGCATCTTTATGGCAGGCATAGTCTGCGAATCTTGCTGCAGAATTCCGTAAGTGCATTGTTGATTGCGGGATTGACGGGCGACATCAGCAACATAACGGCATTGTCCGCAGCAATTCCGACCGTTCTTATGCAGGCCAAATACTCACGAGATTTCGAGCGCGAGGCAGACGAATTCGCATTCGAATATCTTGGGACCCGTGGCGTTTCGACCAACGCATTATCCGACCTGCTTCTGCGACTCGAGCAATCCGAGCCCGACGATTCTGGCGGTATCCCTGGCTGGATTTCGTCGCACCCGCCGCCGCGAGAGAGAATAGACGGCGAGTAAGGCCCGGCACCAGCAACGAAATATCGCGACTACAGTACATAGTTGACACACTGTATTAGAATAGGCATTCTAATACAGTGCCGAGACCCGCCCGTTACAGCCATGAGCAAATTCTTGCTGCCACCGCACAAGTTGTGGCGGAGAGAGGCCCCGCAGGCGCTTCCGTCGCACGAATCGCAAGTACGCTTCGCGCACCCACTGGCTCGATCTATCATCGTTTTGCCTCCCGTGGCCTATTGCTTGGCGAGGTTTGGTTGCGAGCTGCTGCGTCGTTTCAGGACAGTTTTTCCGAGCGGCTTGATGGAGAGGACCCGTACGCTGCAGGGCTGGCCGCGGTGCGTCACGTGCCGCGGTGGGTGCGCAAGCACCCTCGGGAAGCCCGAATACTGCTGCTGCACCGTCCCGAAGATTTCCTTGCACGCGAATGGCCCACACCCATGGTCGAACGTGCGCAAGCATTGCAGCAACAACTAACCAAAGACTTGAAGGTGTTTTGCCGGCGTTTGTCAGGCCGCGCGGATGCTAGGTCGATGCGGATCGTGACATTTGCGTTGGCTGAGGCACCTCTAGCCGCCGTTAAGCGCGATGTCGAAGCAGGTGAAACACTGCCTCGGATAGTCGATGTGTTAATCGAGGAGACATATCGTTCCACTCTCGCATTGCTTGGAGTATCGAATTGAGTCCGGCCGTTGCAGTGCTGAGTGCTTGGATCCTGTTTGGCGGTTCGCACCTGCTGCTCAGCACGCCAGTACTGCGAGAACCGCTCGCCAACCGACTCGGCCAACACCGGTTTCTTTTGTTCTACGCACTCATCACCACGGCGAGCTTGGGCCTGTTGATTGCGGCCGTCGCACGCTATGGGGGAGACGGCCTTCCCGGAGCGAACCTCGGGACAGTACTGGTCGCTCGCTGGGCGCTCGGCGCAGCGGCTCTTTTCGGTGCGCTACTTCTTGTGGCCGGCATGGTGAACTATCCACACTCGCCAATGGCCGTATTGGCGCGGCGATGGCGCGCCTCATTCGAGACTAAAGGCAAACCGCTACCTGCTCGGGCTGTGGTCGAACGAATCACGCGCCACCCATTCTTTGTCGGCCTCGCGATCCTCATGGCCGCGCATGCACTGCTGGCTAGCACGCTGGCGGGTGCGGTGTTTTTCGGTGGATTTGTTCTCACGGCATTGATCGGGATCCCGATGCAGGATCGCAAGTTGCTCGAACGACACGGTAATGTATACGGCGCCTATCTGGCGGATACGTCGATAGTGCCTTTTGCGGCAATGCCCGGTTCATCCGGCGATGTTAGCCAACGTGTTTGGCCAGCTATAGCGACTGCTGTCGCAGGTACCGCCGTGCTTGCCTCGCTGCATCCTATTTGGCATCTTGGCCACGGAGCACCTTTCGCTGCCATCGTGCTCATCGGTGGTTTGGCCGGGGTTGTGAAGCAGTTACGTCGGGGTAGGAAAGACTGATTCCGCTAGGTCAGACTCTGTCCACTCGCGCGGCATAGCACCCGGGTTTCGCGTTGTGGATATGCAAGTAATCGGCTCTTTGGTCGTCCAATAGTCTCCGGATAACCGGCTCAGATTCCGTCCCATGCGCGACGTCGGCATTGACCATCATGCCATCGGCATCGAATGCGCGTATGGACAACAGACGTATCCGCAATTGTTCAGGAATCTGGTTGACGATGGGCGAACAAGTGGATGCGCCTTCCCGTATAAAAATGGCGTGGGTAGATCGATAGGGCGTATCCACTGCCAAATGCTCATAATTTAGTAACAAGACTGATTCGCCGATATCGGCGTCCTCAAGTGTCACGCGACACGGGTAGCCGGGCTTCGAATCGACCTGCATCCGTCTGGCGCCATGTTTCGCCAATGATTCGTCGTCTAGTCCGAATAGATGACTGAACTCGCCCGCTCTGAGCGCGCTAATTTGAAACTCCATAAAAATACTCCAACAAAATTGAGATGATGCGGATCATCTTACGGGTGTCTTGAGGCATTGCTGGCCGTATTCGGACGCGTAATCCGATCAGAACTTGCCGTTATTGTTTTTCCACTCGCTGCGTGGTGCGATCTTTTCGTTCGTGTCCCAATGCTCCACTACCTTGCCATTTGCGAGTCGAAATAGGTCATAGAAGGCGGAATGGACACCGCCGTAGCTGCCCTCGCTGACGCAAAGTACAAAGCTCCCCTCGGCGAGAACACGATGGATGCGGTGGTAGTCGATGCATCTGCCGCTCTCATCCTTGACTTCCAATGCGGATCGGAGAATGGACACGCCATCTCCCAGTCGCGGGTTGTGTTCGGTGTAGCTGTCTTCATCGACAAAATCCGTAAGCCGGTCGAGGTACCCATCGACGAGCACGACTTCGATGAAAGACTGAACTAAGGCACGATTGCTTTCCGTTAAATCGAGGTCAACGGCCTCGGTCGGCCCGTCCATCATAATTCGGCCGGATTGGTTTGGACTTTGTCTTTCCTGGATGTTGTCCCAATGCTCCACCGCCTGGCCGCCCTCGAATCTAAAGACTTCGAAGCCGATTCTGCGGCTCGCGAAATCGTACTCTGTATGTGCAAAGACGAAATCTCCATCTTCAAAGGCCCGCACGATATTCACCCTGGGTGAGGACTTAGAAAGCCGTTGGAAGAGGGCCGCCAAACCCTCGCTCCCTTCGTGGGTCTGAGGGTTGTGCTGAATGTACTTTGCTTCATTGACGACAGCGACCGATCCTGTATCGCCAGTCTCGATGCTTTTCAGCAGTGCCCGAATTTGATCTTTCTTTTTGACTATCATGATTTCTTGGCACCGGTCTGATTATTTTGCGGGCGTGACGGTTGAAACAGCAGTCAATGCAGCCCTTTGCAATCTAGCCAACCCTATCATTCGAACGGTCAGTATTTGGGGGGAAGCAGGCTGGCCGCTATCGGCCAAAAGCGGACGCTAGGTTTCGTCAAACCTTATGCCGGTTTCTCAACCACTCGCCGATGATCCCGCCAGCGGCTACACCAACCAACAAACCGACATAGAACAAATTCGAGTCACCGTGGAAGGAAATCAAATACAATCCAACCAAGAACCCGACTACTCCTAATGCCAGTTTTGCTGTTTCGCTCATGGATTTTCCGAAGGTCCGCTTTGGGCTGTGACCTCAATCGGTCGACGCAACACCTAAACTCTAACTATAG
>CAYTNO010000075.1:0-8110 GCA_964439125.1 uncultured Woeseiaceae bacterium
CGCCCGACTCGCCTTGAAGCAACACACTCGCAGGTGTCTCTGCGACCGCTTCCACGCGCTTGAGCATGCGCTGCAACGCCCGGCTTGTACCCACGATGTGGCCGAAATTCATCGCAACATTAACTTCCTCACGCAGATAATCGCGTTCGCGCTCGAGTTCCTCCCGCAAACGTGCATTCTCCGCGAGCGAGTCTCGCAATTCACGCTCAGCGCGATTACGTTGTGAAACGTCTTTGGACGCGACCAATAGCTGGTCGACTTCACCGCTCTCGTCACGATGTGCGATTGCGGATACGAGGAGATCAATCACGCGACCGTCTTTGGTCACAAGCTGGCGCGCATCGTTATTGAATTCGCCTTGCAGCATCAATTCCTTTAAGCGACCTGCGGTAAATCGCTGCTGATCGGTCTCGGTCAGAAAATCCGTAATTGGCCGTCCGACGACTTCATCGCGCTGATAGCCGAGTTTCTGTAACCAGTGATCTGTAACGGTGACAATGTTGCCGTCCCTATCTACCGTGTGCAGCATCGCGGGCGTCGATCGATAAAGTTGCCGGTACTTGAAGTTGAGCCTCGCCTGATCGGCAATCTCGCTGTAAAGCGCGACAGTTCGGACATAGTTGCCGCCCGGATCGTATTCGACCAGTGAGTTAGTCACGCATTCGACAAGCTCGCCCGATTTCGCGACAAATCCGATGGGCTTGTTCTCCAGCTTTCCAGTGCGCCGCAGGACCGGCAGGAATTCCTCCTCTATACGCCGCGCAGACTCCTGCGTGACGAAATCGCCGGGACGGCGACCCACCATTTCCTCGCGTCCGTAGCCCAGGCGCTCAAGGAACGCATCGTTCACATCGAGGTAATCGCCATCTTCGCCAATGGACGTTGCCATTGCGGGCGACTTGCGGAACAGCCACTGGTAGTCGTCGAGTGTCGTCATCTGGTGAGTATATACGGTATTTCGTAAAAAATGTCACGGTTTTTCGGTATTTACGAAATATCGTTAGCTCATTATATCTACTAAGCCATTGTTTTATATGATTTTCCCAAGTTGGCACGACTCGTGCAGTAAGTGCATTGCATACGTAAATATTCGATACATGCAGCAGGTAGCTGCATCACCAACTTTAAGGAAATAAGACCATGTCCAGCAGAAAGATTGAAAACGGCCTCGCGCTCATCGGCGCATTGATTGTGCTCTTCGGGGTAGGCGCTGCCGCAAGCACAGCGCTTGCAGACGAAGCAGGTCATAGCGATGTCACCTTGAGTTCTGTCGCCGCGACCACAGATCAAGAGTAGTTAGCAGGACAACGAACCCCTTTCGTCGGCGCAAGTACAGGATCCTCTCCCCCGAGAACCTGGTATCGCGCCGCCGAAATTTGCCGGCAGAAATGTCGGCCAATCGGGTCGAAATGACCCGGCGGCACCCCCCCGTGCCGTTCACTTGGGGCGCCGGAGACCATCCGTGTCGGATGGCCCGCTGTTTTTTTTCGAATTCAGTACTCCGGCGCCTTTCTTTTTTTGCAATCGAGCCTCACCCTAGCCTGCGGTGCCATTTTGGCGCTGTTTGGAACGCCGCATTCGACGAGCGATTCCGTTATTGCTGATCATTCTGCGCAGCTTTCTGAGCCAAAGGCGCGCCCAGGCAAATTCAATGCCCAGGATCGCAAGCCCCAACGGGATGACAATGATGGCGGGACCCGGTGCGACAATCATGACTATCCCGAGCAGGATTACGCTAGCGCCGACGACCGCTATGGCGATACGGCGAGCCGCTTTGTAGGTTAGATTTGCAGTTCTTTTAATCAAAGGAATACCTTGTTCGTGTCTTGCAGAACCGTAAATGGCGGTTCGTGCGGGCTAGGCTATCACGCAAATACGATTTGTTTTATGACCACCATGTCGTAGTCTTTGTTTCATGACCAATCTGTTTTTTCTCTTGATCAGTGCCGCAACGGGCACGATAGACGGGATTTTACCCGAGCAGCTGCTCGTCGACGCCCAAGCGGCAATCGTAGAGATCGATGCCGTTGCCGAAGACCGTCAGCTGATAAAACTGCCGAATCTCCAGTTTGAGTTGGTGATCAAACCGATGTGTGGGGCAGCTGGCCGCGTCGAGTCGATATCTGTCAGCGTTGCTGATACGCGACAGAGTTATGGCGCGAACGATATCAACGAACAATCAGTCGTAAATGCCCCTTTATCGATTCCAAGTCAGCAGTTAGGGCCGCTACGAATTGGCGACTTTTGCCGCACGGCAATTGCGAATAATGCTGAGAATCTGGAAATGACTATACAGGGAGCGCTGACCGCGCATCTTTCACTTCGATGCCTGAACGATGAAGAGCAATCAATTACTTACGTGTCGCAAGCGCTCGACGTTGTCCTGCGTTGCAATGACGTCGAGGATGCACCGATCGAATCTCCCGAGGATCAGGAATCGTCAGCTGAGCCTGAGCCCAAATTGTGACCTAAAAATTCGAGCGTCCGCTTCCAGGCATCCTCGGCAACTTCCGCATTGTAATTCTGACCGGTCGGGTTGGCGAAAGCGTGGCCTGCTCCCGGATAAATCTGGATCTCGTAATTCTTGCGCAGCCGCTCCAATGCCGCCTCGAAAAGCTGCACTGATTCGACGCTGATACCGGCGTCTTTTGCACCGAACAGACCCAGTATCGGCACATTGATCGTTCTCAGCCGCTCCTCGTCGTCCGTTACCTGACCATAATAAATAACTGCGGCATCAAGGTCGTTCGGAAATAGCATGGCCGTATTGAGGGACCAGCCGCCACCAAAACACCAACCAAGAGACCCGACCTTGGGCGCGCCTGCTGTGGTATTGACGAAGTCGTACGCCTTACGAATGTTTTCAGAAGCCTGCTCGGGGTTTTCGACAACAGAGAGCATTAATTTTCTTGCCGCTTCAGGGCTCTCAGCCACTTCGCCACCATAAAGATCTACAGCAAAAACGATATAACCTTCTCCGGCGAGCCGATCTGCCATCGCACGGACGTTATCGTTAAGACCCCACCACTCGTGAATGACGATAATAGCCGGCAGAGGCTCAACCATATCAGCTGGAAACGCGAAGTGTCCGTGGACCAGTTTATCTTCGACTTCCGCATATGCCAGCCGCTCCGAGATAACGAGCCGCCGTGGTTCGAGTTTTGCGGCCTCGCTCGCTTCAGTAGTGTCATTGGCGTGCTCTCGTGACATCGCGTCCACATTGTCACGGCCAGCTTGTTCTGCGGCTCCCGGGGCTCCGGGCTTGCCTGACTCACATGCTGTAACAAGTAATGCCAGGCTAGTGGCAATTACTGTCGCCATCGTAATCCGGCCGCGGCTAATTTGGGTGTTCTTGGACATAGGGTGACCTTGCGGGTAGAGCGTCAAACGAGTCTCACTCGTGTCGATAGCCTACCAGTTTAATCCAAAAACCGGCAGCGGGTCGAAGGATTGCCACCTAAGCGCTAGACTAGCGCTCATATCAAGGTTGCAGTGCCGTCAGTCGTCATCTTCCCATTCGCGAAGCTTGCTCTTATCAACTTCGCGCCATTGCTGGTCGCTCTGCCGCGAGTATTCAATCACCTTTGCAATGGTGTAGATAATAACCACTGCAATAAGCACGATAATCGGCAATAAGCCCTCGGGCATGATTGGATCCTGAGCACCAACGTGGAAGAGAATTTTAGCACCAAAAAGCCGCAACCATGGTCACGCGGGATGGCCGGGGTAAAACATGTCCGAACCGAAACTGATTGAAATCCACAACGCGTCGATATGGCGTGGTAAGACCCATGTCTTCGATAAATTGACGCTATCAATCGACCAGCACGAGCGCATCGCGATTCTGGGTCCCAATGGGTCGGGCAAGACGACCTTGCTAAAGACCATTAACCGGGAGCTCTACCCGGTTGTGGCCGAAAACGCCTGGATCAGAATTCTCGGGCGCGAAAAATGGAACGTCTGGGAGTTGCGTAAGCACATTGGCGTGGTATCGCACGACCTGCACAATCGCTACACCGGGACCACAACAGCACTGGAGGTTGTCGTCTCGGGCTTCCATTCGAGTATCGGCGTGCACGGCATACTGGCCGAGCTGGTGAGCGAGGATCAGCTGCGCTGCGCGACGGAGACTCTGGCAATGCTTGGCATCGCATCCCTGCGGGACACGCCATTGAAATTGATGTCGACAGGACAACAGCGCCGCTGCCTGCTGGGCCGGGCACTCGTGCATCAGCCGGACACATTGATTCTTGATGAGCCCACGAGCGGCCTGGATTTCGCCGCAAGTTTCGACTATCTGGATCGCATCCGGGGACTGTCCGCCAGCGGTCACAATATCGTGCTTGTGACGCATCATCTCAATGAAATCCCACCCGAAGTTGAGCGCGTTGTGCTACTCAAGGACGGCAAAGTCGTCGCCGATGGCGATAAGGCGTCTCTGCTTACGAGCGACAGCTTGAGTGACGTCTATGACGTATCGATTCGTGTCATCGAACGCGATGGCTATTTTTTAGCCTATCCCGGGCAGGGGAATTGTAAAACGTGACCTGTTACGATAATTCTGCGGCGAAAAGTTCTACTCTAGGTACATGTTCGTGTTAGTCAGAATTCTTGCAAGCAGCCTGCCTCTTGTCACTCTGCCCGCGTTAGCCGCAGAAACCGCTACTGTGACCGGAATCACCAATGTTGGGCCGGCCGCTTTCCTGTTCACTATTGCCGTGGCTCTGCTGCTAACCCTCGTATTTCGCTCAGTAGCCAGCCATGTCATGCGTATTGTCACCGGCAAGATCGGCGCAATGCGTATTCGACGAGCGCTCGAGGCTCGCAGCCCCGATGTTTTGCACGATTTTATATTGCCAGGCTCGTACGGCGGCCTGATAAAAATTGACCATGCGATTCTGACCGCGGGCGGCATTCTCTGCATCCAGACCAAGCACTACAGCGGTATCGTCTTCGGCGCTGAGGATGAACCACAGTGGACCAATGTTGATAGCACGCTGCGGCGACGCTTTCTGAATCCGCTTATTCAGAATGAAGGTCGTACTCGAGCTCTGCAAAAGGTCGTTCCGGATGTCCCGGTTGCGAACGTTGTGGTGTTCACCGGAGCTGTGGAATTCCCAACCCCACCACCCAAGAACGCAATTCTTATCGATCAACTCGATAGCTTCATCGCGAAGTTCGTCTTTGGCCCCAGCAAGGTTAAGGACTGGGATGCAGCCTGGCTTACCGTGAAATCGGCCGCATTGACCGATGAAGATACGCGCAAAGATCTGCGAGCCCAGATAGCCTGACGCATCACAGCGCGCCGAATTTTATCCATTGTTCTATACTCGCTCGGGTCTTTCGCAGACCAAGGGTCAGCATCGCATGGATAGTACCGACGTCCTGATTTCTTCTCCGCTCGGCGTACTCGCTGTGCTGGCTTTCGTCGCCGCGTTCTTTTTCATGATCGAACAATCGACGCGCTCGAAAGTCTTTCAGTACTTGCCGCCGTTGCTTTTTATCTACGCGACGCCGGTTTTCCTGAATAACTTCGACGTAATTCCGGCTGACTCACCTGTTTATGCAGGCCTTAGTGCCTATCTTCTGCCCGCGTTCATTGTTTTGATGCTGATTAAGGTGAACGTGCCGGCCGTTATAAGCGTGATGGGCAAAGGTGTGCTTGTCATGTTGATGGGTACGGCTGGCGTCATGGTCGGTGCTGTCGTCGCCTATATGCTGGTACACACCTGGCTGTCCGACGATGCGTGGAAAGGTTATGGAGCCCTGGCTGGAAGCTGGATTGGCGGTACCGCGAACATGGCCGCCACCGCCGAGATGCTCGGCACATCCGAGGAGCAGTTCGGACTGGCCGTTATTGCCGACAACGTTATTTACGTTGTCTGGCTACCGCTGCTCCTGATGTCGCGCGACTTTGCGGATCGTTTCAACAAGTGGGCGCGCGTACCCGAGGAAAGACTGAAGGCGATGGATGCCGCGGCAGACCTCCATGTAGAAGATGAACAGACACCAACGATGCCGCACTACCTTTTTCTGATAGCGATCGCCATCGGTGTAACCTGGTTTGCTACGGCACTGGCTCCGAGCATCGCAGGCTGGGTTGCCTCGATCAGCGCAGGCGCGGCATCTGTATTCTCGGTCACGACAGTGCGAATTCTGCTCGTTACGACGATCGCCTTGTCGCTGTCGGTGACACCAGTATCCAGGCTGCCCAACTCAACGGCTATGGGTACTGCGCTAATTTACATCTTCGTGGCAGGTATGGGTGCGCGTGCATCGGTTGCAGGGCTTGCCGAAGCACCAATGTTCGTTGCCGGCGCATTCGTCTGGATATTTATACATGGGCTGTTTTGCCTTGCCGGCGCCTGGCTCTTCCGTGTTGACATTCACAGCGTCGCAATCGCATCAGCCGCTAACATCGGCGCCGCTGCTTCTGCACCCATAGTCGCCGCACACCATCGACCGAGCCTCGTACCTGCATCGATACTCATGGCGCTGCTCGGCTACGCGATGGGGAATTACCTTGCACCTCTTACCGGACACCTTGCGCGGATGGCTGTCGGACAGTAATGCCCACGACTGCTGCGGAAAAGGCCAGGAGCTGGGCCGCTCGAACGGCGATCGGCGCTGTAGCTGCCATCATCATAGGCTCTGTTTTGGCCGTGCTGCTGTGGCGTGACCGGGGGACGCTCGACTCCGTCGACTGGCCCCTGTACCCGATCTATGAAGCGACGGCCGACAGTGTCACCGTTACCTGGTTCGGAGTGACGACATTGTTGTTTGACGATGGCGAAACACAGATCCTGATCGACGGCTTCTTCTCCCGACCGTCGTTGGCAGACGTCCTGCTGGATAAACCCGTAAAGAGCGATGCCGCCACAATAAATCGTGTAATCGACGAATACCGCATGCGTCGTCTCGCTGCGATAATTCCAGTACATTCGCATTACGACCATGCGATGGATATCGGCGCCATTGCCAACCGGAGCAGCGCTTCGATTCTGGGTTCAGAAACGAGCGCGAATATCGCGCGCGGTGCTGGTGTTCCGGAAGACCAGATCGTCATCGTGAACAGCGGTGAAGCATACGAATTCGGCCAATTTTCCGTGACATTGATCGAGTCCGTTCACGCGCCCATCGGCTGGAGCGGGTCGGTGCCCTACGATGGGACGGTCGATCAACCTCTGCAATCGCCAGCTCCCGTATCCGCATGGCGTGCAGGAAAAAGCTACTCAATTATTGTCAGCCACCCCCAGGGAACGACTGTCGTTCAGGGCAGCGCCGGATTCGTCGACAGTACGCTCGTCGGTGTCAAGGCCGATACGGTCATGCTCGGCGTCAGCTTACTCGACGGACTTGGTCAGGACTATGCAAAGCGATACTGGAAGGCGCTCGTTACCACTACAGGTGCCACTCACGTCGTGCCGATACATTTTGATGAATTCTCGCAGCCATTCGGAGAGATCCAACTGTATCCTCGTGCACTCGACGATTTTGTGAAGGTCGCAGGCTGGCTGGAGTCCTCTCGACAGTCATGGGATCTGGATGCGCGGCTGCATATCCCCGAGTTCGGCCGGAAAATCGTCCTTTATCCTGCAACCTCACCGGAAACCTGAGCACCTTCAGCAGCGCACTCTGCCATAAGCTCCGTGAGTGAATAGCGGCCGGCAATCAATTCTTCCTTGCTCTCGCGGTCGAGTTTTTTCACCCTATACTCGGCGCGTGATGCGCTGCTGCGATCGCCTATACTCTCCGCGAACTCAAGTTTGAGCGGCCCTTTTCCGCGCAGGTACTTTGCTCCGCGTGGGCCGGTTTTATGTTCCTGGAATCGTCTTTCGACGTCTATCGCTATGCCGGTATAGAGGCTGCCATCCGCACATCGAACGATGTAGAGACTGTATATGTTGTCGACGCTCAGGCGTTGCCGCCTGTCAAGGTATCGCCAAGCACACGAAATGCACCGGCCTCAATGCTTGCCCCGTTCTCGGTCGTATCGGCAAAACTCAGTACTATCTCGGAAATGCCACCGAGCTCAGCGGCGGGTTCGTGCAGGCGCAAAGTCAACGTCGTGCCGATGAGCACCGCCTCCTTGACAAGGTCATGTCCACCG
>CAYTNO010000076.1:0-7906 GCA_964439125.1 uncultured Woeseiaceae bacterium
GACGAGGCCGTGCAAAATGAAGTGCAACGGAATCCGAATTCGATGGCTGCTGTCACCGTTAATGGCGAAGGGCAACCTTCCGCCCGCGTGGTTCTGTGCAAAGAATTCGTTGCCAACCCGGGCTACCTTGTTTTTTACACCAATTACAAATCTGACAAGGCACGGCAGATTGCCAGCAACAGCAAAGTTGCACTTCTGTTTCATTGGGACTCCTTCGGTCGGCAGGTTCGAATAGAGGGTCAGGCTGTGCTTTCTCCCAACGAAGAAAGCGATGCTTATTTTGCGACCCGCGACTGGGGCAGTCAGATCGGAGCCTGGGGATCAGATCAAAGCTCACCATTGGAATCGCGCTCCGCGCTCATCGCCCAGGTGGGCCGACGTGCAATGAAACTTGGTGTAGGCGCGGCGAAAAATCTCAAATCGATCGCCGCCTCTGATCGACCAATTATTTCAAGGCCGCCGCATTGGGGCGGGATCCGCGTTTGGGCCAGCCTCATCGAGCTGTGGATCGAAAGAACCGACCGCATTCACGACCGCGCCCGCTGGACTCGCCCACTCGCAGCCAATGAAGATGACACATTCAATGTCGGCGAATGGACAGGCATCCGGCTTCAGCCCTGACAACCGTTTTGCGAAGACTCCTTCCAGCAATTCTGATCCTGCTTGGCGCTGCCTCTGTGCACGCGCAGGTAACGCTGACCCAGGGCACTAATTTTTCGGTGGATGTTGCAGCCGATGGTCAACTTGCAATCGACCTGCTCAACAACATATGGATTCTCCCGTCCAACGGCGGGCAGGCACGCGCAATTACCGAGAGCTCGACATCGGCGCGACGACCGCGCTGGTCACCAAATTCACAGTCCGTTGTGTATCAAGCCAGATCGGGAAACCAGTTCCAGCTTTGGCTGTACCGGATCGACGACAACGCGACGAGCAACATTAGTGATGGCCAGTACTTCGATCAGCACCCGGACTGGCACCCCGATGGCGAGCGGATCGTCTATTCGTCTGACCGCCGCGACACGGGCTTCGATCTGTGGGAGCTTGATCTCGCTACCGGGCTAACCTGGAGCATCAGCAACACCGGCGGCGATGAGACCGAGCCGGCGTGGTCGGCTGATGGCAGGGACCTTGTTTATATCCATCGTCAGGATGGTACCTGGTCGCTAATGCTGCGCCGGCGCGGCCGGCCCGATGAGACACTCGAGACGTCAACGACGAGACTGTCGTCACCATCCTGGCGGCCGGATGGCAGCTTGATTACGTTCCTGCGGCACAATGAAGATGCGCTTTCGATGGATATGGCCATTCTGTCCGAGCCGTTAATCATAAGGCCCATGATCAGCGACCAGGATATCTTCGTTGCCGCCGTCGCCTGGCGCGACAGGCAGCACATGTTCTACGCAGCCAACGGTTTTATTCGCGCACGGTTATTCAATTCATGGACATCCCGCAACATTCCCTTTCGGGCAACGATACTGCCTGACGAGACGGGCAAGCGCCCTGCGCCGGAACCGCGAAGACTCCCCGCCGTTGACGAACCCACGGCTCGACTCATTATTCGTACGGCGCGGATTTTTGACGGTGTCAGTGGTGGTTACAGAAACAACGTCGACATAGTTATCGACGGCGGCCGGATTACGGCGATTGAAGCACGTCGCGAACGGCCTGGTGAGATCGTCGTCGATATGGACGGCCTTACTGCATTGCCAGGGTTTATCGATGGCCAGGCATCGTTGCCCAGCCAACTGGACGAGTCTCTCGGACCCCTGTTGTTGTCCTACGGCATAACGACAATCGTTGCCGATCATGAGCGAGCCGCCGCTTTGGATAAGTTGTGGTCTGGTAAGGAGATGCCGGGGCCACGCGTCCTCGCTGACGGTTGGCAACTCGACCTGGATTCCATCTCGACCCTATCGCTCGACACCGAGTCATTCGCGACATCACCTCGCGGCAGACGATACGAAAACGTTCGCCCGAGCGATGATGGTGACGTACTGACGATCATCTCTGGTCTGGCAGATGCGCGGACAAAAGGCTTGGGCTTGTTGCTCGGCTCGCGGCAGGCAAAATTGCTCGGCAAATACCCGACGGCCATCCGACGCTTCTCTGAAAAGCCGCGCCTCAACTCCCACTCATCATCGATCATTCTCGGCAGCAAACCCAATGGTTTGCCGCCCGGCATTGCGTTACACGCAGAATTTCTGGCGCTGGTCGAATCCGGTTTGATTGCTGAGCAGGTATTGCGCGCGACCGGTGTCAATGTGGCGGCTGCCTTAGGCGTCAACTTGCAACTTGGCCGCATTGCGCCGGGCGCGAGTGCCGACCTGGTACTTGTCGACGGCGACCCATTGAGAGACATTAATGACGTTCAGAATATCGTCGGAATCGTCCGCAACGGCCGCTTTTTTAGTGTGATCGGGCTCATCGAACGCGCCGAGAAAGCCAATAGCGTCGAATAAATTGACAAAAACCTCATGAACCCGGTCCAGAATTCACACAAGTAGAAAATTTTTTGTAAGCAGGTGCGATTTTTCATTCGGATACCACCGGTACAAAAAGTCATCCGGCGGGAAAAGCCTGAAATATCCGGGTTATACGTCGTGTTGTTGGATCATCACGTTATGTGCAGCGCAGCAATTATGTCGAGTTACTTTACATATTGAGCGCATATCGCATCACTTGCTACCTGTACCCGCTGCTAAATACCTGAAATTCCGGTCGTCTCAGCGCACTTGGCACAGGTCTTGCTTTTTATACCTTGCCCAAGCGAAGTGTAACTGCACTCGGTAACGTTAGACGGCTACTTAACAGGATTTAGACGCCAGAAGAAAATAACTATAAAAACAATAAGATCCAGATCCAATAATAATAAAACTCTGTATCCGGTTGCCGAATTCGTAGTTACCTCTCTTGATTACGAAGAGAGAAAATTAGCCCCGCTGCTCACGCCGCGGGGTTTTTTATGGGTCGCACGTTGCCAGCCTACATCTGTCCGATAACGGGTATCATCCCAATCACGTTCAGCGCTGGAGCCAACATGAAAAATATCACCACCCATCTCGCATTCGTAATCCTTCTAACTGCCTGCGGTCAGCAAGCTAGCGAAACGACGCCCGATGTGAGCGAGACGACAGAACCCGAAATCTCGATTTATGCATCTGCTCTCGAGAACCCATCGCGACCCGAGGCTGATCGGGAACGGGATGCCGGTCGGCATCCGGCGCAAGTACTTGAGTTTTTCGGCATTGAATCGGGCGCAACGGTACTCGACATGTTTTCTGGCGGGGGCTATTACACTGAAATGCTCGCACACGTTGTTGGTGGCAACGGACATGTCGTGTCACACATGAACAAAACGATGTTGGGGTTCTCCGGCGACGAATTCGAAATGCGACACGCGGATAATCGTTTGCCAAATGTCGAAGTCCTGATGGCCGAGAACAACGAGCTTGATCTCGATGCCGATCAGTTTGATGCAGTCATCATGACTCTCAACTATCACGATCTTTACTGGGAGTCGGAAGAGTACAGTTGGGCGAAAATTGAGGTTGAGAATTTTTTGGCGGAATTGTTTGAAGGCATGAAGCCTGGCGCCACACTCGGTATCGTCGACCATTACGCTGTGGCCGGTGCGCCGTCTGAGACAGGTAGCACCTTGCATCGTATCGATCGAGGTATCGTCATCGCCGAAGTGGAGGCAGCCGGCCTTGTTCTTGATGGTGAAAGCGACCTGCTGCGTAATACCGATGATGATCGCAGCAAACTGGTCTTTGACCCTGAAGTCCGCGGCAAAACAGATCGGTTCATCCTACGATTCAAGAAACCTGAGTAAAGAAACATTTGAGGAACCTGACATTGCGCTTTTTCAATCTTGTTTGTCTGCTGGCACTGGCTGCCTGCACCGCGCCACCCCCTGACATTGAAGAGGCGACTATCGCCGACCTGCACGACCGAATGCAGCGAGGCGAATTGACATCCGAGCAGCTCGTCAGCTCCTACCTCGAACGTATCGAGTCAATCGATCGCAGTGGGCCGCAGTTGAATTCGATTATCGAGATCAATCCTGATGCGCTGCTTACGGCCAGGTCGCTCGACGAAGAGTGGCAGGAGTCCGGACCGCGAGGTCCTATGCACGGCATACCGGTAGTACTCAAGGCGAATATCGACACTGCCGACCAGATGCACACGACAGCCGGTTCGCTCGCGCTGGCCGATCACCGCCCTGACACCGACGCGTTTCTTGTCAGTCAGCTGCGTGACGCCGGAGCGATCATTCTCGGTAAGGCCAATCTCAGTGAGTGGGCAAATTTTCGATCAAGCCGCTCATCGAGTGGCTGGAGCAGCATCGGCGGCCAGACCAAAAACCCCTACGACACGGCGCGTAACCCTTGCGGCTCTTCCAGCGGTTCGGCCGTTTCCGTTGCCGCCAATCTTACGACGGTCGCCATCGGCACGGAGACCGACGGGTCGGTTATCTGTCCGTCCGGCATCAACGGCGTCGTTGGCATCAAACCGACGCTGGGGCTGGTCAGCCGTACTGGCATCATTCCGATTGCCCACAGCCAGGATACGGCAGGGCCGATGGCACGATCGGTGCGAGATGCGGCAATCCTGCTTGGCGCGATGACAGGCACAGATCCTGATGACCCGGCAACGCAGGATGCTCGAGGTGCCCTTTCCGACTACACCACCAACCTCACGGCAGATGGCCTTGCAGGAAAACGTATCGGCGTCATTCGCTCTTACTACGGCGCCGGAAACAATCCGTACGTCGAAGCAATCTTTGAGTCGACTATCGAGTCGCTTCGAGAACGGGGCGCGGAAATCGTCGATTCGATTGAGATAGACACAACTGGCATGGGCGACGCCGAAATCGCAGTACTGCGATACGAGTTCAAGGCCGACCTGAAACGATATCTTGAGAAAACCAATGCACCATTGAAGTCGCTCGCCGAGATCATCGAATTCAATGAAAACAACAAAGAGACCGTCATGCCGTTCTTTGGGCAGGAAGAAATGCTTTCATCCGAAGAGAAAGGCCCGCTGACTGACGACGAATACCTGGAAGCTCTGGAAACCAGCAAGCGCGTTTCAAAAGCCGGCATAGACAGCGCTATGGAGGAACATGACCTCGATGCCCTTATCGCACCATCTAACGGCCCGGCCTGGCTAACCGACCATGTGAACGGCGACACTTTTCACGTTGGCAGCTCTTCTTATGCCGCGGTATCGGGCTACCCGAGTATTACCGTGCCGGCCGGATTTATCGCGGGGCTGCCGGTGGGTGTGTCGTTTATCGGGCGAGCTTACAGTGAGAAGTCGCTCATAGAGATTGCCTATGCTTTCGAGCAGGCGACCACCGTCCGACAACCACCGGAGCTCTGACGACATGTTTAAAGCCATCAGAATATCCATTCTGCTGTTCATCCTGTTCTTTGTCGCCTTGAGCACATGGCTCACCCAGGCCAGAAGTACCGATTGGGAAAACAGCCTCTGGGTAAAGGTGTATCCGATCAACGCTGATGGCAGCGAGATCGTTGAGCGTTACATCGACAGCCTGGATACCGACGATTTCGCCGCTATAGAAACGTTCATCGCCCGCGAGACCGAGCGCTATGGAAACACGCTGCAACGGCCATTGCGCATGGAAGTGGGTGAGAAAATAACCGAGCAACCTCCGGCTATTGGCGCGGACATCGGCGTTGTCGATATTATGATCTGGTCTCTCAAGATGCGTTGGTGGGCCTCAAGCACGGCCGGTGAACAGGACGAGATCGAACCAGACGTTCGTATTTTCGTGCGCTATCACAGCCCCGACGACGCGTTCCGGCTTGAAAATTCTGTTGGCTTGCAAAAAGGCATGGTCGGCATTGTGAATGCTCGAGCCGGACGCCGGCAACAAGGGAGCAACAACGTCATTATTGCTCATGAGTTTCTACATACCCTGGGCGCAACGGACAAGTACGACCCATCAGACGGCCAACCGCTTGCGCCGGAGGGGCTGGGCGAACCGGATCGCGCGCCGCTGTATCCGCAGCGTTACGCAGAGATCATGGGTGGTCGTATTGCGCTGGCCAGCGATGACGCGGTTGTACCGAAGAGCCTCAAGTACGCGGTTATCGGTCCGCTTACCGCCAGCGAAATTCGTCTTGTCGACTAGGCTGAACCAGGCTCGCGCGATGCCCAACAACGATTCGCCACTTCTTTCTTGTAAAGACATTCGTGTCAGCGTGCCTGGCCGACTGCTTGTCGACGGGTTGAATCTGGAACTTGATCGCGGCGAGATCGTTGCGGTTCTCGGGCCAAACGGCACAGGCAAGTCGTTAACGCTGGCGACGCTCGCGGGACTGCGTCGGCCCGACCTTGGCAACGTAACTCTCAACTCACAGGACATTTTTCTGAGCCCGCGTCAGCGAACCGCGCAACAGCTTGCGTTGTTACCACAGGTCGTCGACGACATCTTTCCGGCGACTGTTCTCGATACGGCGCTGGTCGGCAGGCACCCACACATCTCCCATTTCAAATGGGAATCCGAAGATGACTACAGAATCACCGAAGACGCGCTGCGGGCGATGGGTCTTGAGGATTTATCCGCCCGGGATATTCTGACCCTGTCCGGTGGTGAGCGACGTCGGCTTGCAATTGCGCAAATTCTGGCGCAAACGCCCGAGGTCTACCTTCTTGACGAGCCCACCAACCACCTGGATCCTCAACACCAGCTGGACGCGTTGCAGATATTCAGACGAGCTGCAGATCAGGGAGCCGGTGTTGTCGCCAGCCTGCACGATGTAAACCTCGCTGCTCGATTCGCAGATCGATGCCTGCTTCTTTTCGGGGACGGTCGTTGGCAGATCGGTCAAACCGACAAAATTCTCAACGAGTCAAATCTGAGCGAATTGTTTGCAACGCCCATGGAAGCTGTTGGCTGGCGTTCACACACGCTATTCGTCGCGACGTCAGGTCACGCGGCCTCGTAGGCGCCCAAGGTACTCCTCGTGGAGTTTCGGATTCGCAGCCAATACTGAACGAGTCTCGAGCTTTACTGTTTCGCCGTTTAGGTCTGTAAACACTCCGCCAGCCTCCGTCACTATGATCGACAGCGCGGCGATATCAAGGATGTTGACGTCAGACTCGATAACCGCCTCTATTTTGCCCGCCGCGAGCAGATGATAGTGATAAAAGTCCCCGTATCCGCGTATCCGATCCGCTCGGGAAACGATCTCGCCGAGATCGCTCCAGCCGGGACTCATTGCCAGTGACTTGAGATTGCCGGTCGACACCGCCGCACGATCGGGGTCGGAAATAGTACTGATCGCCAGCCGCTCACCATTGAGCCAGGCGCCTTTCCCTTTTTCCGCCCAGGCCAGCTCGCCCATCATCGTGCCGCTGGAAACACCCAGCACGATTCCCCCCCTGTGCATCAACGCTATCTGGGTGGAAAAGAACGGATACTGACGAACGAAACCCTTGGTGCCATCGATCGGATCAACAAGCCAAAGAAACTCAGCGTCCTCGTTGCTGCGGCCGGTTTCTTCGCCGAAGAAACCATGCTCCGGGAAACGCTCGAGGATAATTTTTCGAATTGCGTGCTCGCACTCGACATCGGCCTGAGTTACCGGCGTAAGGTCCGCTTTGGTTGTCACGGTAAAATTGCCCGCGTAGTAATGGCGACTGATCTCAGCCGCCGCGCGTGCTGCTTCCAATGCGGTTTGTAGTTCGTCAGACGGTTTTTCGTCGTGGGCCTGCACAATATTTCCTGTCATTCGCAGTCGATATTCGCCGCAACTATGGCCGCACGGCGGCAAAGAAACAAGCGCACAACGTCCTGCTTGACAGCTCCGTGCCGCCTCCCTATCGTACGACGCTCACTAGGTGAACCTGATTTGGCAAAATCGGGTGAACG
>CAYTNO010000077.1:0-7883 GCA_964439125.1 uncultured Woeseiaceae bacterium
GTCTTCGGCTTAGTCGCGGCTTATTATCCCCCTTGAGGGGAAAAGCCGCTCCCACAAATGCTAATCAGCCTTGTCGGATGGCAGGAAGAACTTGTGGGAGCGGCTTCAGCCGCGACGGATTCTTAACCGACCGCAACTCGCGCGTTTCTGAACATGCGCATCCAGGGTCCATCATCCCCCCAGTCATCCGGATGCCAGGAATTCTGCATCGTCCGTGAGACGCGTTCCGGATGCGGCATCATGATCGTTACGCGCCCGTTTTCATTTGATAACGCGCAAACACCATCATCAGAGCCATTTGGGTTCGCCGGGTAGGTGTCGGCTACGTTGCCGTAGTTGTCCACGTAACGCGCCGCAATCAAATGCGACGCCATGTACCGGTCGTTGTCCTCAATGAAACTGGCTCGGCCTTCACCATGAGACGTTGCGATGGGCATGCGAGAACCTGCCATACCATCAAGAAAAATTGACGGGCTCTCGAGAACCTCAACGAGGCTCAAGCGTGCCTCAAACTGTTCCGACTTGTTGCGCAGGAAGCGCGGCCAGTTATCGGCTCCGGGAATCAGTTCGCGTAAATGCGACAGCATCTGACAACCGTTACAAACGCCGAGCGCGAATGTATCGCTACGTGCAAAAAACTCGGCAAACTGATCACGCGTGCGCGAGTGATAGAGAACTGACTTGGCCCAACCGCCGCCGGCACCAAGCACATCACCAAATGAAAAACCGCCACAGGCAACAACGCCCTGGTAATTAGCAAGGCTATCGCGACCACTGAGCAAATCGCTCATGTGCACGTCTACGGCCGTGAAGCCGGCGCGCATGAAAACAGCGGCCATCTCGTACTGGCTGTTGACGCCCTGCTCACGCAATACGGCAACCCTCGGCCCGGCGACACCCCGATACGGCCGTGCGATGTCGTCTTTGACATCAAAAGACAATCGCGCGCTCAGCCCCGGGTCGTTATCGTCGACGATGCGATCAAATTCCTCTTTTGCCGTTGCCGGATTGTCGCGCAATGACTGGATGCGGTAGCTCATCTGGGACCATTCTCGCTGCAGCCGTTTCCGGTCGAGTTCCAGGACGACGCTTTCATCGCTACGAACGATCAGCGTCTGGCTGCTTTCAACCCGGCCAATAGCGGTGGCTTTCGCACCTGTACGATCCAATACCATTTGCACTTGCGTCAGCTTGTTCTTGGCAACCTGGACAACAGCTCCCGCCTCTTCGGAAAATAACTGCGACAGCAATTGCTGTTTGGAAGCGCTGAGTTTCAGCGACACACCGAGGCGACTCGCAAACATCATTTCAGCAACGGTCGTAACTAATCCGCCGTCGCTGCGATCGTGGTATGCCAGCAGCATGCCGCGCTGGTTGAGTTCTTGTATCGCCGCGAAGAAACTCTTCAGGTCGTTTGCGCTATCGATGTCCGGTGTGTCGCCCCCAGTTCGCTTGAAAGCCTGCGCAAGGCAAGAACCGCCCATGCGGTTCTGACCATTGCCGAGATCGAACAACAACAGGTAGCTTGAGCCCTCAACAGATTGCAGCTGCGGAGTAAGGTGCTTCGTGACGTCCTTGACCGGAGCAAACGCTGTGACAATGAGAGACACCGGCGCAACAACCTGATACTCCGCGTCATCTTCCTGCCAGCGCGTACGCATCGACAGTGAGTCCTTACCGACTGGAATCGCAACGCCAAGCTCGCGGCATAATTCATCGCCAACCGCCTTGACGGTATCGAACAGGTTCGCGTCCTCGCCAGGATGACCTGCCGCAGCCATCCAGTTTGCGGACAAACGTATTTTCTCAATATTCTCGATAGGCGCGGCCGCGATATTCGTAATCGACTCGGCGACAGCCATGCGACCGGACGCTGGCGCATTCAGCGCGGCGAGCGGCGTACGCTCACCCATCGACATCGCCTCACCCGTCTCTCCCCGGTAACTGGATGCTGTGATCGCGACATCACTGACCGGCACCTGCCACGGGCCAACAAGTTGATCACGGACGCTAAGCCCGCCCACAGTGCGATCGCCGATGTGAATGAGGAAGGACTTATCGGCCACCGCGGGGAACCGCAATACTCGCAGCACGGCCTCTTGCAGTTCGATGTCCGACAGATCCAGCTTGGTTTCCGGCAATGACTGATGCACCACATCTCGTGTCATTTTCGGTGGATTGCCCAGCAACATATCCATCGGCATGTCGACCGCACGATTATCGAATTCACGATCGTTGACGACGAGCTGACCGTCGTCAGTTAGCGTACCTATGATGGACACCGGACAACGCTCGCGCTCACAGAGCGCCTCGAATTCCTCGATGCGATCATCGCCGACGAGAAGAACGTAGCGCTCCTGCGCTTCGTTGCACCAAATGCCCATCGGAGACATTCCGCGCTCAGCGTTTGCGATGTCGCGTAGTTCTATTTGCGCCCCGTGTTTGCTGTAATCGACGGCTTCAGGTACGGCATTCGACAGCCCGCCCGCGCCCACGTCATGAATCAGCAAGATCGGGTTGTCACTGCCCATCTGCCAACAACGGTCGATGACTTCCTGCGCCCGCCGTTCCATCTCCGGGTTACCGCGCTGCACAGAGGCAAAGTCGAGATCCTCACTACTCGTACCACTGGCGAGGCTTGAAGCCGCACCGCCGCCGAGACCGATCAACATCGCAGGGCCGCCAATAAAGACGACCTTGGCACCAACTGGCACATCAACTTTCGTGGCATGCTCGGCCCGGACATTGCCGACACCGCCCGCGATCATTATCGGCTTGTGATAGCCGCGAATCTCGTTGTCGGGCAAACCCGGTAGCGCTGCTTCATAGGTGCGAAAGTAACCGAGTAGATTCGGCCGCCCAAATTCGTTGTTAAATGCCGCACCGCCGACAGGCCCCTCGATCATGATCTCCAGCGGCGTGGCCATTCGATCGGGATGTGGGAAGTCGATTTCCCAGGGCTGTTCGAAATCCGGTATGCGCAGATGCGATACGGTGAACCCGGTCAGGCCTGCCTTCGGCTTTGCCCCGAGACCGGTTGCGCCTTCGTCACGAATCTCGCCACCAGAACCGGTGGCCGCGCCCGGAAACGGCGATATTGCTGTCGGGTGGTTGTGCGTCTCGACCTTCATGAGAATGTGAATGGCCTCGTCGCTATAGCCGTATTCACGACTACCGGTCGACGGCATCAAACGATTGCCCTGCCACCCCTCGATTACCGCAGCATTGTCGGAGTATGCGGAGATGACGCCATCCGGAGTCGTCTCTGTCGTTGAACGGATCATGCCAAACAACTGCTCGTCGCGAGCTTGCCCATCGATGACCCAGCTGGCGTTGAAAATCTTGTGCCGGCAATGCTCTGAATTCGCCTGCGCAAACATCATCAGCTCGGCGTCCGTCGGGTTGCGATCCAGCCCTGTGTAATTCTCAAGCAGATAGTCGATCTCCTGGTCCGAGAGAGCCAGTCCGAGATCCGTGTTCGCTTGCACGAGCGCATCGCGACCACCCTTTGCCAGATCGACGGTCGTCAGCGCTGCTGGCTTGTGCACTTCGAATAACGCAATCGCCTCGTCGCCGGTATCGATCAATGCATCGGTCATTCGGTCGAATAGCAGCGAACCCAGTGCGCGAACCTCGTCATCGCTGACCTTGCCCTTAAACTGGATGCCATAGCAGATGCCACGCTCGATGCGCTCGACCACGTCGAGATCGCAGGCCAGCGCAATATCCGTTGCTTTACTCGACCACGGCGAAATCGTGCCAGGGCGCGGCACCACGTAAATTGTCCTGGCGCCCTTGCCTAGCGTGCCTGGTTTGTCGCCGGACAGCAGTAACGCGTCCAGATGTCGCTTTTGTTGTGCCGACAAGGCCGCGGTAACGGCAATAAAATAGCTGAAGCGCGCAGAGACTGACTTGACTCGATCGTCCTGCGATTGCAGCGTGCGAAGTAGTTTTTCGAGGCGGAAATCTGACAGTGCAGGCTGCCCGGGCAATTCCAGCATGTCGATGCGATGTTGAGAGTCCAGATCAGTGGCTGGTGTCGACAAGCTGCGGCGGCCTTTTCGGAGAATTATCTAGAGCTGAGACGCGATAATACCGGAGTGCCCCTAAGCTGCAAGCCGCTAATTTTTTCCGTCACCTGGCGTGTAAATCGGCATTGGGAATTGAGCCACGTTGCCGCCTTTGAGCTTCGATATCTTGCTCGGCCCCTGCTTCTCGACTTCATCAATTCGAATAATCGAATGCATAGGCAAGTAGGTTCGTTTAACGTGTTCAAACTCCGACTTGATCTTCTCCTCGGACGGGTCGACGACGACCGAACTGCGCTCACCAAAAACGAGCTGCTCGACTTCGACAAAACCAAACAGTTCTCCATGGCCCACTTCACGGGCATAAATCTCGTAGACCTGCCCCTGGGCCATAAATGCGACTCGGTAGAGCTTTTCTTTACTCATGTTTCTCAACGACGTTCGAGGGGCGCGTAGTTTACCCAAAACCAGCCCACTTGGCATGTTTAACATATGGTCGTTAATACTCATATTCGGTATCATAGTATCTGCGGGCGATTCTGATTTATGTGAACTGGGTAGCAGCGTAGATCCTTGATTCTTTGCACTATTCACCTGTGATGGCACTTCGACTTGAAATAATCTCCGAGCACCGCGAAATCGTTGGCGACGACGCCATTCGTGAATTTCGCCAGGACGGCGGCACTATTGGGCGGTCGTTGCAGAACGACTGGATCCTGCCGGATCCGGATCGCTTCATTTCCGGGCGCCACGCGAGCATCGATTACAAGGGTGGCATTTACTATCTCGTCGACACCAGCACCAATGGCGTCTACATGAATGGTGATTGCGAACCAATAGGCAATGGCAATCCGCGCCGTTTGTTCAACGGCGACACGCTGCGTTTCGGTGATTTCGAAATGGTCGTTTCAATCGATTCTGGCGAGAGTCTTGTAATGCCAGCAGCGCTAGCGCCGTCAGTCGTACCCGACAACGTTGAGTTGCTGATCCCGGAAGATCCGTTACTGACGGGCGTACAACTTCTGGACGAAGACGAAATCACTGGTGACGACGATTTCCAATCTGCACTGTTCAGCGACTCCATCATCGAAGCCGATATGGAGACTATGGACGCTGCTTTCGATCAGGAAGATCAACCAGTTGAACCTCCAGTACATCCAAAACATGAGCCGCTTCCATTGGCCGAAGCCGATCTCGTGGCGACCGACCTGCTCGACTCATTCCTCGACGGCCTGGGTATCAACCGCTCGGAAATGCATCCATCTGTGGATCTCGGGGAGATCATGCAGAATGCCGGCGAAGTCATGCGCGAGTTTGTCGAAGGCACAGCGGATTTGCTAGCCAGCCGTGCAAACCTTAAGAACGCGTTTCGCCTTGACCAGACCACGGTTCTGCCGCGGCACAACAACCCGATAAAACTGTCGGCGAATACCAAAGACTCGATCAAGCAACTTCTCGTTGGCAAGGCCGGCGAGTATCTCGGCCCGCGCGATGCCGTGCGTGAAGTATGCCGCGACCTTCTGTTCCACCAGGAAGCATTTCTCGACGCAATGAATAGTTCTTTTGTTGAGTTTGCAGAGCGCCTTGATCCCGATGAGCTTCAACTGGGATTCGATCGTACGCTGGACAGCAACTTTTTCACGAAATTCAGGAACAAGACAAAGTACTGGGAGCTTTACGGCGATCTCTACCCCACTCTGACAGAAAAAGGCGGAGGCCGTTTCCCGCAGATGTTCTCCGAGGATTTTGTCCGCGCGTATGAACGCCAGATTGCCGAGTACAAGCGCCTGGGCACTAACGACAACCATCTCAAGGAGACGGTTGTGCTCAACGAAATAGACCTCAAAACCGATTCTGCGGGCTACCCGGATCCCGAACCGCAAATGGAACCGGAGCCACAGCTGGAGCAAGTCGCCACGAGCGACGACGACGCGATTGACCAGGCCAAGGCCTGATCAATCAACTTCGGTTCTGGCGATTCTCAATCAGGTCATCGACTACGGCCGGCTCCGCCAGCGTAGACGTGTCACCCAACTCAGCAAAATCATCAGCCGCGACCTTGCGTAGAATGCGTCGCATGATTTTGCCGGAGCGCGTTTTCGGCAGACCAGGCGCCCACTGAATCAGATCCGGCTTTGCAATCGGACCAATTTCCTTACGCACCCACTTCTGCAGCTCTGCGCTGAGTTCATCGCTTGATTCGATACCGCCCATCAACGTGACGTAGGCATAAATACCCTGCCCTTTGATGTCATGTGGATAGCCAACAACGGCTGCTTCGGCAACACTCGGGTGTGCAACCAGTGCGCTTTCGACTTCCGCCGTTCCCATGCGGTGACCTGACACGTTGAGGACGTCATCAACACGACCTGTTATCCAGTAGTAACCGTCTTCATCACGTCGTACGCCGTCACCCGTGAAATACGCGCCCTCGAACGCCGAGAAATACGTATCAACAAACCGCTGGTGATCGCCATAGACCGTGCGCATCTGCCCTGGCCAGCTACCGGTGATGATGAGGTTTCCTTCCGTCGCTCCTTCAAGCACGTTGCCTTCGCTGTCGACAATGGCTGGCTGAATCCCGAACAGGGGTTTGCTCGCCGAACCGGGCTTCAGGTCTGTTGCGCCGGGCAATGGCGTAATCAGAATGCCACCGGTTTCGGTCTGCCACCAGGTATCGACGATCGGGCAACGACCTTCGCCGACAACGTTGTAATACCACAGCCACGCTTCAGGGTTAATCGGCTCGCCGACTGACCCGAGCAAGCGCAGACTCTTTCTCGACGTTGCCTTAACCGGCCCGTCGCCATCGCGCATCAACGCACGGATAGCCGTCGGCGCGGTGTAGAAGATGTTGACGCTGTGCTTGTCGCAAACTTCCCAGAATCGCGACGACGTCGGATAATTTGGCACGCCTTCAAACATCAATGTAATTGCACCGTTCGCGAGCGGGCCGTAAACGATGTAGCTATGGCCGGTAACCCAACCAACGTCAGCAGTACACCAATAGACGTCGCCCGGGTGATAATCGAACACGTACTCGTGAGTCATCGCCGCAAAAACCAGGTAACCGGCCGTCGTGTGCAACACACCTTTTGGCTGCCCGGTCGAACCGGATGTGTAAAGAATAAAGAGCGGATCTTCGGCTCCCATTTCTTCGCACGGGCAGTCTGCATCGACTTCGCTCTCGAGGTCGTGCAGCCATTCATCGCGACCCTCAACCCAGTCGATGTCGCCACCCGTGTTGCGAACCACCAGGACCTTTTCGAGCGTGGTGACATTGGGGTTTGCGGCCGCCGTATCGACGTTCGCTTTTAGTGGGACAACCTTGCCGCCACGCATACCCTGGTCCGCAGTAACGACGATGTTGGATTCACAATCGACAATTCGACCTGCCAGCGCATCCGGAGAAAAACCGCCGAACACAACCGAGTGCACCGCGCCAATCCTGGCACATGCGAGCATTGCGACAGCAGCTTCCGGGATCATCGGCATGTAAAGCGTAATGCGGTCGCCTCGCTTGGCGCCCAGTGCCTTTAGTGAATTGGCAAATTTGCAGACACGCTCGTGCAATTGGCGATAGGTAATTGTGAGGTCACGATTCGGATCGTCGCCTTCCCAGATGATTGCGGTGTCGTCACCTTTGCTTTCCAAATGTCGGTCTACGCAGTTGTAGCAGACATTCAGCGTGCCATCTTCGTACCATTTGATGTGCAGGTCATCTTTTTCGAAAGAGACGTCTTTGACTTTGGTGAAGGGCTTGATCCAGTCGATACGACCGGCCTGTTCGGACCAGAATGCTTCGTTGTCATTGATCGAATGTGCATAAAGTTCGGCGTAACCCTCGGCATCGAT
>CAYTNO010000078.1:0-7819 GCA_964439125.1 uncultured Woeseiaceae bacterium
ACGCCGAGTAATGCGGAAATCAGGATCAACACGACCGAGATGAGTGCCAAAGAGGGAGCCCAGCATATCGTCGACTGGCTGTTCAACCTGAATGATTCTGACTAGATTGAGCAGTCCTGTTAGCTCAGGTGCTTAGACGCCCGAGATAGGGTCACGGATCACGGATACATCACCATTGCGGGCGATGTAGTGGCGACCAGTTTGGCGGATCTCATTGATGGGACTGTCGCCGTACCGACAATTTGCCGGAATATTGACTGATTGAATGACTGCTTTGGGTGAAAGCGGACGTTAGGCGATGACACCAAATAGGCGACCAACTACCGCCGTTAATGCCATTGCAAGAGCTCCCCAAAAAGTCACTCTGAAAGCGCCGACCGTAATTGAAGCGCCGCCGGCGCGTGCCGCAAGAGCGCCAAGAACTGCCAGGAAGGCAAGAGATGCAGTTGCAACTACCGCTATTTGCCGAGACCCTGGAATAGCCCAGGCAACCATTAATGGTAATGCGGCTCCAACGATGAATGTACCTGCTGAAGAAAAAGCCGCCTGAACGGGTTGAGCAGCGCCGCTGTCCAATATTCCTATCTCGTCTCTGGCATGCGCCCCCAGTGCGTCATGAGCCATCAGTTGTTCAGCGACTTGCCCTGCCAATCCGGGCTCCAGACCCCTACCTTCATATATTTGTGCAAGCTCGGCCGTTTCGAACTCGAAATTTTGCTCAAGCGACAGCTTTTCGAGCGCCAGATCTGCGGCCTCTGTATCCGACTGAGAGCTGACGGACACATACTCACCGGCCGCCATAGACATCGCACCTGCGACTAATCCGGCAACTCCCGCAAGCAGAATGTTTTCTTGACTGGTACTTGCGGCAGCAACACCGATGATCAAACTCGCTGTCGAGACAATGCCGTCATTCGCGCCCAAAACCGCGGCGCGCAGCCATCCCACCCGATGCGATCTATGTTTTTCGTGGTGACTCATGGAATGCCTCGTCAAAAAAAGTTAATACATGGAACATTTGGTTTTGTCGTCATGATGAGCTGTTGATTTTCAGTCGGCCGTCTCTAGTGCCTGAGATAGCCGTTGCACCAGTTCGAATACATCCGAATAACTGTTGTACAGCGGCACAGGTGCTACTCGAATGACATCCGGTTCGCGCCAATCGCCGGTGACGTTTTGCTCACACAGTTTCTCGAACAATCCTCTTGCCGAAACCTGCGAGTCCTTAACCACCAGAGATAGTTGGCAGCCGCGCGAGTCCTGCGGAGTAATGCTGCCGACACGCCCCTCGAAGCGATGCTCAAGAAGCCACTCAAGGTAAGCTGTCAGCAATGTCGATTTTTCGATTAATGCGGCCAGGCTAACTTCCTGAAAGATCTTCAGCGATGCGATAACAGGTGCAAGTGCCAAAATCGGTGGGTTACTCATCTGCCACAGCTCGGCGCCTTCTGCCGGCGTGAACGTTGTCGACATTTTGAAACGCGTTGCTTCGTCGTGCCCCCACCAGCCGTGCAGCTGATTAAGCTTGTCCGCCGAAAAATGCTTTTCGTGCACGAATGCGCCGGCAATAGAACCTGGCCCGCTGTTGAGATATTTGTAGGTGCACCACGCCGCGAAATCCGGCGCCCACTCGTGCAATTCGAGGTCGACGTTGCCAACGGCATGCGCAAGATCCAGCCCGACAGCACAACCCGCGGCGCGGCCGAGTTCGCAGATCGCGGCCATGTCCAAAACCTGCCCAGTGTAATACTGCACGCCCGGAAGCAACAGCAAGGCGATGCTGTCGCCTTCGCATTCAATGAGTGCAGCAAGATCCTCAATGCGCAATTTGGTCTCGCCAGGTCTGGGCGCCCACTCGAGCAAATCAGATTCCGGGTCGAAGCCATGCATGCGCAACTGAGACGCCGCTGCGTAGCGATCGGAAGGAAATGCCTGCGATTCGATGACGATCTTGAAGCGGGATTCGGTCGGCTTGTAAAAACTCGCCATCAGAATGTGCAGATTCACCGTAAGCGTGTTCATTGCCACGACTTCCAAAGGCTTGGCGCCGGTTAGCTCCGCAAAGCCTGCCGTTGCGCGGCGATGGTAGGACAGCCATGGTCGTTCGGAGTGAAAATGACCATCGACGGCGAAGTCGGCCCAGTTTCTTAGTTCGTCCTGTACGAATTCTGCAGCGAGCTTTGGTTGAAGGCCGAGAGAGTTGCCACACAAGTACACCGGGGAGTAGCCATTCTTTTCCTTCGGAAAGATGAATTGCTCGCGGTAACTCGCAAGCGGATCGTTGCGATCGAGTGTCTGCGCAAACTCCCGACTATCCTCGAAGTCTGTCATTCCTGACCGCGCACCTGTATGACGCGCGGTAGCCGCTTGTCCAGGCGAACTGCCGTGAGCTGCCGCCCCCAGACGCACCCGGTATCGAGGCTAATCATCTCCGGCAAAACGACAAGTCCAAGTGAAGACCAGTGGCCGAAAACGACACGCGTCCCGGCCCATGCTGGATCCTCGACGTCGTACCACGGCACGAGATCTTTGCGCGCACGCCAGGGTGAGCCGCTGTGTGCAAAATTAAGGCGCATCTTCTTCGTTATCATGCGCATGCGAGTCAGGCAGTTGATGATAAAACGCAGCCGCCGGTATCCAGTGAGGTCGCCGGACCACTGAGTTGGCGCATTGCCGTACATTTTTCCAAGCAAGGCCTTGCCTTTGTCACCCTGCAGAACGCTCTCAACTTCTGCAGCACGAGCCAGTGTTTTCTTGGCGTTCCAGCGGGGATGCACTCCCGCATGCACGAGTAACGTGCGGAGAGACTTGTCGTAGTGTACGAGCGGGCGGTGACGCAACCAATCCATGAGTTCGTCGCAGTCGCTTGCTTTGAGAATGCTGTCCAGTGTTTCGAAGCGTTGGCCGTGGTGGATCTTACCTTCGGCAAGAGCCAACAAATGCAGGTCGTGATTGCCCAGTACTGTAATGGCCGAATCGCCGAGGGAGCGGACAAAGCGCAACGTTTTTAGCGACTTCGGGCCTCGGTTGACGAGGTCTCCCGTTAGCCAAAGCGTGTCTTTCCCGGTATCAAACTCGAGTTCATCGAGGAGCCTGCGAAACGGGTCGTAGCAGCCCTGTATGTCGCCGATCGCATAGATTGCCATGCGTACTCAGCCGAACCTAGTGCAAGACGCCCGGAACCGCGAGCGTAAAGGGAGCGATGGGCGCGTCAAAATTGACGCCGTTGTCTGCCTCCATGCGGTAAAGACCCTGCATGGCGCCAACCGGTGTTTCGAGCACGGCGCCGGATGAATAACGAAATTCCTCACCAGGGTTGAGATGTGGTTGCTCGCCGACAACACCGTCTCCGCTCACCTCCTGCACTTTTCCATTAGCATCGGTAATGATCCAATGTCGGCTGATCAAGCGTGCGGGCACGTCGCCGTTATTGGAGATGGTAATTGTGTATGCGAATACATAACGATCCGATTCAGGTTCGGATTGGTCGTCGACATAGTCTGTCGCAACATGAATACGAATTTCGCAGCTGTTTTCGCTCATCGGGCACCGGTGTTGGCGGTTGTGTGATCTTATTCTAACGTATTCGCGAGCCGGACATAGTCGGCTATCGAAATGGCCTCAGGACGCAACCCCGGATCGATACCTGCTTTCACGAGCTCGGCCTCGCCAACGACCTTGCTCAGTGAGTTGCGAATCGTCTTCCGACGTTGGCTAAACGCTGTCGCGACGAGCCTGGAAAGGGCTTCTTCGTCGTTAATGACGTAAGTGCCTGCGGGCAGCGGAGCGAGTCTGACGACGGCGGACGTCACCTTTGGTGGCGGGTCGAAGGACTCTTTGCCCACATCGAACAACGCATCTATCTGAAAGTGACAGCCAAGCATGATGCCGAGCCGTCCATAGGCCTTGCTGCCAGGGCTGGCCGCCATTCGATCAACCACTTCTTTCTGCAACATGAAGTGCATATCGACAAGACGATCGCTGAACTTGAGCAGATGAAACAGCAACGGCGTGGAAATGTTGTAGGGCAAGTTGCCGACGATGCGCAATGAATCGCCAAGTGAGCTGTAGTCGAAGCGCAATGCGTCGGCTTCGTGAACCGTCACGTTTGCAGCGTTGCCATACTCGTGTTTGAGTTTTGCAATCAGGTCACGATCAAACTCGATGGCGTGCAGTGTTCCGGCGCGTTCGGCCAGGGAGCGCGTAATCGCGCCGAGCCCCGGGCCAATTTCGACGATGGTGTCAGACTTGCTCGCGCCAACCGACTGGATAATGGCATCAATGACGCCAGGATCGTTAAGGAAGTGTTGCCCGAATCGTTTGCGTGGCCGATGCGGGCTCATCGGTGCGCCAGATCCGCCGCCAGATTGACGGCTGCAATAAGGCTTCCGCTATCCGCTGCGCCGGTTCCCGCAATATCAAGCGCAGTCCCATGATCAACCGACGTTCTGATAATCGGCAAACCCAACGTCACGTTAACGCTGTTACCGAAGCCGGCGTACTTCAGCACGGGCAATCCCTGGTCGTGGTACATCGCAAGCACAGCGTCTTTGTGTCCGGCCGCGGGCGTAAATGCTGTATCGGCAGGTAACGGTCCACGAACCTTATGGCCGTTGGCAACGAAATCGGCGACAACCGGTGCAATGATCGCATCGTCTTCAGTCCCAAGGTGTCCGCCTTCGCCGGCGTGCGGATTTAATCCGCAAACGACGATCTCCGGTGCGGCGATTCGAAACTTCGATTGCAGGTCAGTGATCAGGATATTCAAGACGTCGCGCAAGCCGCTTTGCGAGAGATAGTCGGGCACAGCGCGCAACGGCATATGCGTGCTTGCCAATGCTACGCGCAAGTCGCCTGCCACAAGCAGCATAACCGGCAAATTTGTATCCGTTAGTTCCGCGAGGAATTCCGTATGGCCTGTGAAGGAAACGCCTGCGTCATTGATGACGCCCTTGTGCAACGGCGCGGTGACGAGTCCCGCGAAATGCCCGCGCAAGCAGCCATTGACGGCGAAGCGCAATCCATTGAGCAGCGCCTCCGCATTCGCGGGGTCGGGCTTGCCGCATCGCGCCTGCACTGGAAAGCGCTCAGCGACAACGAGTAGCTCGCCAGGGTCTGCATGAATGGACCCGACATCGCTCGGGTCGAGCTCGATGATGTTCGTCGCGATACCGGTTTGTTTTGCGCGCGCACGCAAGGTGTCCGGGTCGCCGACAACAACGATTTCGGTCGGCAGATCTTCATGAGCGAGCGTAAGACATAGCTCTGGCCCGACGCCTGCGGGTTCACCAGCGGTTACTACGAGAGGTTTATCTATTTGCACGACAGATCGTCCTGTCGACTGGAATCGCGCCTAAACGCGCAGATCGACGAAAGCTTCGTCCCGCAGACGACGTATCCACAACTGTGATTCCTCTTCCATCTTACTGTTGCGAATTCGCCCATCGCAGTTACTTTCTTTCAGATCCTCGGTATTGTCATAAACACGGCGATCCAGAACTTCCAGGATATGCCAGCCGAACGGGCTACGGAATGGTTCGCTGATCGCGCCAATTTCACTGTCCTTAACGGCTTTGTCGAATTCCGCGACAAATGTACCTGGGCCTGTCCATCCCATTTCGCCACCGTTGTTCGCCGAACCGGGGTCATCAGAAAGTAATTTGGCGATTTCGCCAAAATCTTCGCCTTCGCCAATGCGCTTAATCGCATCTTCAAGTCGTTGTTTGGCAGTTTCGTCGTCGATAATTTCGTTCGGCGTAACAAGTATGTGTCGGACATTAACCTGGTCAATCTCGCTGCGTTGAATAGCGCTGCGCATTTCGTTGACCTTGATAATATGAAAGCTGCTCGACCGACGGAAAGGATTGGAAACATCCCCCTCCTGCATCTCAACAACAACATCGGTATACAAAGTGGGTAGTTGTTCGCCCTTCATCCAACCCAATGAACCACCGTCAAGTGATGTTTGGGCGTCAGAGTACCGGATTGCCATTTCGCTAAAATCTGCGCCATCTTGCAGCTGCTTGTATATGTCGTCGGCTTTGGCTTTTGCATCTTCAACTTGTTCTGCGCTGGCAGATTCTGGCATCGAGATCAATATATGGGACAAGTTGTAGTCGGAGTTGATGGCAACGTTGCCTTCGAGGTCTGCAATACACTGTTGTATTTCACGCGGCGACACGCGGATGCGTTGGCCAACATCAATGCGTCGCAATTGATCGAGTGTCAGCTCGTCGCGTAATTCGCGGCGAAAGATCGGGTATTGAACTCCGTCAGCTGCCAGTGCTGCCGGCATATCTTCAAAGGCAATGCCCTGTTGTGCGGCAATTCGTCCAATGGCCTGGTTAAGCATCTGGTCAGAAACCTGTAGTCCGATGCGCTCCGCACGTTGCAGTTGAATCTCCGTAAGAATCAATCGTTCGAGCAGTTGCTCGCGCAAAATGTTGGGCGGTGGTAATTGCATGGGCGGGTTAGTCTTGCCGGCGCGCGCAATAATCATTTCCGTTTGCTCGCGCAGCTGGCTCTTCAGAACGACACCTTCGTTGACTATGGCCGCGACGCCGTCGATAAATTGTCCCGTCTCAGATAACTCGTCAGCCATCGCAGCTGGTGCGGTCGCCAAAAACGCCAATGCGCACGCTTGCGCGCATAATTTATTGATATTTAACACTATTTCTTACCGGAGATTTGCAGAGTAGCCAAGAATACCACGTTCCAACATCTTGTCGGCAGCGTTGCCAACACTTGTCATTCCCTTCAGGACGAGCTGCAGCCCGATGGACGAATCGCGGCTTCCGTCGCGGGTCGAGATGTGCCGGCGTGAGACCAACCGCAGACCCCAACAACAGCTCTCATATTCGAGCCCATAGAACTGCTCAAGCGTCTTGCTGTCTCTGAACGAGTAGTTATATCGACCGACGAAATTCCAGCGCGAACCTACCGGCCATGACCAGGACAGGTCACCTTGCTCCAGCGAGTCGCGGCGGAAACGGTAGGAGAGGTTAAGGATCTTGCTGTTGCTTGGCCGGTACTGCAACCGGGCCTGAGATTGCGTCGTGCCCCGGTCTTTTTCACCCCACTGATGGCCGAGGTCGAAATTCAGTTTCTCAAACAACAAGAACCGTACTTCGGCAATGTAGTCAGACGTATCGCCGATGACAACTGTTTCGCCTGGTAATGAGATTTCACTGGCGCTGAAGTAGCGAGTTTGTCCGATGGTCGCTGTTATTACCTCTTTGCCGGAAGACTCATCGAGTATGCGCGATGTCAGGCCGAAGCTGACCTGATCCGTATCTGCGATTCTGTCCGCGCCTAGAAATCGATTCTTGCGATACAACTGCACCAGGTTGAGGTCCGGTGTAATGGTGTCGAATATTGGCAGATCAGACTGGTCGCGAAGCGGGACGTGAACATAGAGCATCCTGGGTTCCAGAGTCTGGATCCAGTTTTTGTTCGAGCGATTCATCGAGCGCTCCAAAACCATACCTAGATCGAGGCTGCCAATGGGCAAATCGCGGCTCAGTGATGTTGCTTCGCCGGGAAGCGTGTTTTGCAGTTCATATCTCGTGTAGTCAAAAGCGAGAGCAGGCGTAATAAACCAGCCGGGGCGAGAAATAGGCAGTTCCAGTTCTGGCGCAATGTTCAAACGCCATCCGGTGACGCCGACGTCTCGATCGAAATTGACGAGCTCGCTGTCAAAACCTAAACGCATGCCAAGCCACTTGTCCGGCCAGCTGCCGCTCAACAACAATTGTGGCATTCGTCGGTATGGCTCTTCAGATGGCAGAATCGCGTCATCAATGGTCTGGTATTCCTGTAC
>CAYTNO010000079.1:0-7765 GCA_964439125.1 uncultured Woeseiaceae bacterium
GTCACCGCGCAGCAGCACCTCATTACCCACGCCCAGAATATCCGCGTGTCCGGCCTTGGCGATTTCAATAGCATTCGACAACTCGATCTCGTTTTGCTCCCGATTGTCATCCAGCCACACACCAACCATAGTCTTCAGCCCGTTTTCCTTGGCGATTGCCGGAATCAACTCGTTACCTTCGCTGCAGGAAAATGTACGAATGCAGTTCGTGTAGGGCTGGATAAACGCCAGTCGCTCGCGAATCTGTGCCTCGCCGAGCTGAGTGCCCGGACCCTGACCTTCCACGTAAGGACTGAAGCAGAGTCCATGAATCTTCGCGTCGAGGATTTTCTTGACGAGCGCGCGCAGGTCATCGACCGAAAGGCCGGAGATATCGATCCCGGCCAGGGACATTTTTCTTTGGTATAGGTTTGACATTGAGCGTCCTTCAAACGGTTATTCGGCAAACAGCATGTTTGTCCGGAATGAAATTGTCAGTTGGCGAATACGGCCGTTGCGCCGAAACACGTCCGAGCTTTCTTCGGCGGGTAACGCGATCTGTTCAAAAATTTTTCGCTCGCCGTCTGCGTCGGTGACGACCAGTCCTGGCTCGGCATCGTCGTCCAGCTTGTAAATAATGGGAACCTGGCACCAGGTGAAGACCAGCCCATTGGGCGGCACCGTAATGGTTTGCCAGTTGCCGTCGACATCGACATAGCCGGTGTCACGGGACTTGCCCATAAACTCACGTGCCCGCAATAGATCCGGTTGAAAATGCAATGTGCCGTCACTAACTCGCACGCCGAGCTCGCCGAAACGGCACAGAACTTCTTCCTTGACCTGTCCGGTCATACCCGGTTGTTTGGCGCCGGCATGTTTCGGCGTGTGCGAGTACGGGTCGGTCGGAAACGCGCCATACTCGACCGGCGTCTTGTTAAAGCCGATCCCCTCGCGTACGCGATAATACAATTGTCCTAATCTCCGGCCGGCGACTTCATCAGCACCTTTATCCAGGGTCGCAAAGAAGTTCTCCTGTACCGCCAGCATCAGCTTCGACACCATGTGCCAATAGATGGAGCCCAGACCCTCGAAGCCGAACATGGTTCCCGAGCGTCCGGTAAACGCCTTGTGGTGGAATACCTGTTCGTAAAGCGCCTGCAAGGGTTTGCGCGCTGCCTCAAGTGCGTCGCCGTAAACCGCAACGAGTTTGTTCAACTGTGCCTTGAGATCGCCGACGTTCGTGAACTCGGCATTAAAGCGATAGCAGTCGTCGGCATCACGGACGATGATATGTTCATCACCTTCGGCCAACATTCTCTGCAGCAGCGGAATCGCCTCGACCTGCTCGGCGGGGACACGGTTCTTGTCCAGGAATCCAGGCAAAGCTCGATCGGGATAGAGCATGAAACTGCGCTGACCGGGACGGTAAACATCGCTGTCAAACAGCGCCTCCAGCACCGTTACTGCTTCTTTCGGGGCAATGGCGCCGGCGCTAAGTGCGGCAACCTGGCCCTCGAGCATCGGATACAGGGTTTCGAAATCCACGCCTTCCTGTTGCAGGTTCAGCAGGTTGTAAGCGTGGTACAGCCCGTCGTCTCGTCGGTTGTTTGCAATGCTGTGATCGATCGCAGCAAGGGCATCGTCCAACATGGCCATGATCGGGTCGAGTGGCTGCGCTACCTTGCCAGAGAACGAGTCCTGTTGATAAACGACCTCTCGATAGCGGCTTGCCGCCTGACCCAGTTGCAGCAACGATTCATAGCGTTGCGACGCACTGATCGGACCTGCACCCAGCAGCGGTCGAACTTTGTTCAAGGCGGTGGCTGTATCCGCAAGCCACTCGCTCACTTCTCTTGACAGTTCGATTTGCCCGGATTCGGTTGCAAGCAACTGCCGCAGAAATGTGACGTAGCGACGCATGTAGTACAGCGTGACCATGGACAAGCCCTGGCCGACCAACGCGTTATTGGCATCGTTCCACTCGGGGCGTTGTGTGTTTAACCAGATGCCGCCGTCAATTACGAGGTTACCCAGCTTGGACAGTAGTGGCACGAGTAGTTTTTCGAACAGATTGACCTGGTAGACCTCGCCATTCGCATCCAGTACCAACTTGCCATCGGCACCCATAGCGGCAACGCGGCGCTCGATCTCCTCAGCGAGGTTATTCTCAAAATCCACCGTGTTCTTGGGGTTCTCGAGCAAAGCCTCAAATGGCCTGATCCGGTAGGGGACGTTGGCGTAGCAAAAGATCGACTGACGCAGCAGGTCGCTGAGTTGCGTCGGATGGAATTGCCTGGACAGTTCCAGCAGCTTCTGTAAGTAAATAATCTGGTGATCACCCCAGTAGCCGATATAGCTCCACGGATCGTCGGGTTCTTCCACTTCCCAATCAATACCCTCCTTGGTGATCCGGTAAGGGTTGTAGCCGTCCATCGTGGATGCATTAACAAATTTGGCGATAATGTTTTCGACGAATCCCGGGTAGCTGAAAGTCAATGCCTCCCAGTTCTGGAAGATGTCCCGCCAGTTGCCTTCGTAAGAAAGCAGGCGGTGGCCGTAATCGTCGTGCAGTTTGATCTCGAACTGATTCCAGGGACGGCTCGGGTCGCCATGGCGGCGGCCGAATCTGATCGGCAGGTACTCGTGGCAAAGGCGTTCGAGCTGGGGGTCACCCTGGTGTTTTATAGCCGCCAGCAGCTCGGTGAATGTCAGCTTATCCGGTAAGCCCTTGAGCAGATCGTGATTACGCTGAAACACATCCCGATTGAATTGCTCGATAGTACAAGCGAAATCCCACGAGGACACGTTGTACTGGTCATCGAAAATGCCGCCCCGCTGGACATTGAACAGCACGTTCGCGTAATGGTGAACTGAGACGTTTTCCTCGGCGGTGGCCTGGAAACCGTCCGCAGCGGCCATGATGCGCGCCAACATATCGGTACCCTGGTCGACGGAACGATCGATCGCCTCAGCAACCACGGCCGGGCTACCAAGCTGGCGGCGCAACTCAACAACCTCGCTCTGACTTTGCTCAACGTTCGCGACTATCTGCCAACGCTGTGACGCCTGTGGCGGCAGCTCGAGGGTCGTGCTGACGAGGTAGGCGCCGCGGATGCCACGCCTGTGGTCTTCCTGTTCCAGCTCCAGACCGCGGCGAAAAATGTCGAGCTGCTGCGACGAAATCAGGACGCGTGGCGCGTCGAGGCCAAGGCAAAAAGCTGTATTTGCCTTGAGCGATTCGCATGGCTCGGCACGATCCGTTATTCCGGAGTAAAGCGTAAAAAAGGCGAGGCCGGTCTCACTATCCAACTCCGTCCATTTGTAGGCGTCTACCAGGTTGCTGGTATTCGTCTGTGCAAAGCGTGGTGCGCCGGCCGGCAGAATGTTCTGCAATCCGTCGACGAGATCAACAGTCAGCGCTTTGTTGCCCAGGTTCTGCAACTCGCATTGTCTCGCAAACCCGTAACTGTCACTCGTCACCCAGGTGTAGCGGAACGCCAGCTGCAAATCATGGTTGATTTCTTCGAAGCACAGCTTATTGCCCAAAAGACTCTTGTACAGGTGACGGCTGACTGCGAAGCGTCGGTCGTGTTCCCGGTTGAATGGTTGCCAATAATGCTGCTTCCCGTTCGTATGGACGCGCAGCAAGGTCTTGCTCCCGGTATGCGGAGCGCTCTCATGGATCTTATCGACCGTAACGTAGGGAAACAGCGCGGTTTCGGGGGAAACGCGGCCCGCGGTGAGTCCTCCGGTTGACGAGACAAACAGCCAGTGGTCAACGTTCGAAACAACACTGACAAAAAACGGCGCCATCTTATCGACGTTGCGGATCACGTAATAACGCTCGCCCGCGAAATTTATGAATTCGCCGGATACGGTCCTGTCTGTGAAACCTTTGTTCAAGGCCTGTTCCTTCTTATTAATTATTCGACCAGGACCAGCGCGCCGAACAAACCGGCGTCGATGTAGCCGCGGTCCTTCGGTCCACTTGGTACCGATTCGGAGCCGACGAAATTTTCGCGCAGCTCACTGCCGTCGTTGTCGCAATAAGCCACCATGAGCCCCATGACCTTGCCGGCCGACAGCGATATAGGCGTGTTGCTATCAGAGCCGTCCTTGTACTTATCGGTGTAGACATCGAGCGCGAGCTCCCAGACGATCTTGTCGCCTTGTTGCTTCCAGCGGCTCTCGACATGGTGAGAGTAGTTGTGGGGTTTCTCATCCGTGCCGATATCGATGGCCTGGTTGTCGAGCGACATGTGATAGGCAAACGCATTGTGGTTGAACTGGTGCTCGCCGCCGGAGAAATCCTCGTCGAGAAATATCTCCCAGGTGTCGTCATCCCAGTACTGAACGAGCGGATCGCGGTGGGTATCGATAAGGATGTCGTCGACGAACTCACCGAGGATGTAGATCTTGTCTTCCGTCCAGACGACCTTGTAGCGCCCCTGGAAATCTTCGGCGGCGTATTCGGGCCCGAGCCAGCGACGGGTCATATCCTGCCAACGTGCCTGCTTCCAAATGGCCTCATCGGCAACTCCGTCAACAATAGGTACAAATACTGCCCTGGGTGCAAGGTATTCGGAACGATCCTCGTAGTGTGCCGCATCCGCGTGCGCCGCCGGTGTCGACAGGGCGACCACAAATAATGCGTAAATACCGATTCTAAGGTTGGCCATATACAAGCGCCCCAGCGCCCCAGCGCCTTTAACCAAGCGCAAATTATATTCAATATTGACAGCGCTGTCACTAGATCAAATTGCAGTCGTCCTTGACAGCGTTGTCAGGTATAAGTATAAACACCTACTGACAGCGCTGTCACCTGATAAATGCAACTATTTACCGGTGGCACAGACGCTGAAATCGTCATTTTCGGCAAAATAATTGATCGCAAGCCTGGGGGCTCGAGCATGCAAAAATCATCTTTCCGTAGAACGCCATTAGCAACGGGTGTCGCATTGGCGCTTGGCGCAACAGTTATGTCACCGGCTGTGGCGCAGGAAGAAGTCATCGAAGAAATCGTAACTATCGGCATTCGTGGCAGCCTCCAGTCTTCAATGGTCCAGAAACGCGACGCACAGGGCGTGTCGGATGGCATCATCGCGGAAGATATCGGCAAGTTCCCGGACACAAACCTTGCAGAGTCCATGCAACGGATTACCGGCGTGTCGATTGATCGCACAGCGATCGGTGAAGGATCGCGCGTAACGGTCCGTGGTGTGGGTCCGGACTTCAATCTGGTCACGCTTAACGGCCGGCAGATGCCGGGTACCACCATTGAGGCGACAGCTTCATCCGATTCACGGTCTTTCGATTTTGCAAACCTGGCATCAGAAGCGGTTGCCGCGCTTAACGTCTACAAGACCAGTCAGGCTCGCCTGCCAACCGGTGGCATGGGCGCGACGATCAATATCAAGACGGCCCGGCCACTGGACAGTCCTGACATGGTCGCAAGTTTGGGCGCCAAATATGTGATCGATTCGTCGGTCGAGAACGGTGACAGTGGAACGCCGGAAATCTCCGGTATCTTCAGCAATACGTTTGCTGATGGCAAGGTTGGCGTCGGCATCACGGGGAGCTACCAGGACCGTAACCTCGGTTATGCCCAGGCCAGCGCATCAAGCGGCTGGCGGACGAATTTCGGTGACAATCCGGCGGGCTGGGGAGCGCTGCCGCCGGAAGGTGTCAATGGCACCGTTACCACGAACAGACCTACGGGCATCTACCAGGTGCCGCAGAATATTTCCTACACTTTCAATGATATTCAGCGCGTCAGAACAAACGGCCAACTAACGCTGCAGTTCGCTCCAACGGACACCTTGACGGCGACACTGGATTACACGTACGCAGAAAACGAGATACTGCAACAAGGCGCAGAGCTTTCTGCCTGGAATGGTCTTACTCAACCGACGACCATCTCCAGCTGGACGGATGGCCCGGTGGCTGGGCCGATTTCTTACTCTGAGGTCCGCGACCCGAATGATCCCGTTAACGCTGATCCCAACGGTGACTTCGGCGGTAACGCCGCCCAGTTTGGCGTCGTCCATGAGCTGAACTCCATTGGCCTCAACCTCGAGTGGGACCCCACTGACCAACTCAGCTTTGGGCTAGATTTTCATAATTCGGAGTCGGAATCTGGTAAGGCAAGCCCCTACGGGACCAACAACGCAGTTGGTTTCTTCGGCTTCTATCGAGGTACGACGACCACCGACTGGAGCCAGGATTTCCCGGTCTATCAAGTGGAATATGCGCCAGGTACCACCGGAGCCGATCCGTCGCAGACATACACGACCGGATCTTCGTTCCGCAATGCCGTCTCGAATAACGAGGTTCAAGAGCTGCGTTTGAGCGGAAGCTACTTCTTCGATAATGACGCGTACAGTCTCGATTTCGGCGTGATGACGTCGGAGGTGGACAATCAGTCGGCGTATGCGAACGTGCAGGCGGACTCCTGGGGCGGCGTCGGCACACCGGCAGACTACGACGACTCTCTCTTTGAGGTGGATTCTGTACGTCGCTATTTCAGCAACATTCCAGGATCGAACAATCCGAACCTGGTCGAGGAATTCCTTAGAGTGGACTTCCCGGCGGCGATTGATGCGGCACAAGCAGCTATCGGAGGCACTCGCTGGGGGCCAACCGATGTCTTTCAGGTCGATCGGCGTACGAAAGAAGAGACTACTTCGGCCTATGTCCAGTTCAACGCAAGTTTTGACATGGGCGACAAGCCCGCCAACCTCGCGGCCGGCCTTCGCTACGAACAAACTGATGTAACCTCCGACGCTCTTGTGCCGGTCGCCACCCGAATCTTGTGGGCGGCTGCAAATGAATTTACCGTGGAAAAGGTAGGTAGCGATTTCACAACGCTCAAAGGCGACTATGACTACGTGCTGCCGAGCATAGACTTCAATGTCGAAGTTGCTGAGGATATGATTCTACGGCTCGGCTATAGCGAGACGATTGGGCGTCCGGGCTGGGGGGACATTCAGGGCGGCCAGACGATCGATGATTCGATCAGGATTAATGGCGGTAACGGCAACCAGGGCGACCCGGGATTGCTGCCGCTGGAATCGACAAATATCGATGTTTCGTTCGAGTGGTACTACGGCTCGGGAAGCTATGCCTCCGTAAGCTACTTCAATAAGGATATCGAGAACTACATTACGATCTCGACGATAACGGGCACGCCGTTTAATCTGCCACACCCGGGCCAGGGCGCCAGATATGCCGAGGCGGATGCTGCGACCGGCGGCACGGGCGATCCCATAGCCATTCGTCAATACATATTCACAAACTACGGCTCTACTCCCGAAGTTACGATCACCGGAACGGATCTGAGCGGTAACTTTACGGGTACGATTGAGGGTATTGCAGGAGAGGATCCGGCTTCTGAGTTCCAGATCTTCGTGCCGACGAATGCGTCGACAGAGGGCGTTGACGGTTGGGAACTCGCGGTACAGCATATGTTCGGTGACACTGGATTCGGTCTCAGTGCAAACTACACGATCGTTAATACCGATAATGAATATGACAATCTGAATGCGGCGAACCAGTTCGTCCTTGAGGGTATCAGTGATTCTGCCAACCTGATCGTGTTCTTCGAGAACGACGTTTGGTCGACGCGAGTTGCTTATAACTGGAGAGACGAGTATCTGGACGCGAGGTTAGACGGAGCCGGACAGCCGAACCCGATCTACATAGAATCGTATGGCCAGCTGGATGCGAACGTGAGTTACAACTACAACGAGGACCTTACATTCTTTGTTGAAGGTATTAACCTCACCGA
>CAYTNO010000080.1:0-2037 GCA_964439125.1 uncultured Woeseiaceae bacterium
CCGATGCGCGAGGCATTGCGGCGCTGCCCTGACCTGGTCCGCGTGGCACCACGAATGTCGCGATACAAGCAAGTCTCCGCAGAAATTTTTGAGGTTTTTCGGCAATTCACGCCGCTGGTCGAGGGTTTGTCGCTCGATGAGGCGTTTCTGGATGTTACTGCCAGCGAAACACTGCATGGGACAGGCGTCGACATTGCAAGGCGCATCAAACAGGCGATCAACGAGCGCACTGGCCTGATGGCATCGGTCGGTGTTGCCGAAAACAAGCTGGTCGCGAAAATTGCATCCGACCTGAACAAACCGGACGGGCTTGCCGTCGTTACTGCGGACAATTGCCACGAGCAGCTGGATCCATTGCCGGTTTCCGTCATACCGGGTATCGGCAAACAGACCCTTGGCCGATTGCATAAAGTCGGAATTCGGACTGTCGCGGATCTGCGTCTCGCACATGACCGGGACATCGAACCAATATTTGGGCGGTACTCACGGAGGACGCGCGATCGTGCCGCCGGTATCGATAGTCGACCTGTCGTGCCGTCGCGTGAGGAGAAGTCGATCAGCGCCGAGGAAACATTTGAACAGGATCTTGTCGATCGCGGCGATATGGACAGCGAATTGCTCGCGCTCTCGGAGACCACGGCACAGCGATTGCGCAAAGCAGAACTACAGGCCGGCACTGTTCATATCAAAATCCGGCAAGCCGATTTTCAAACATTCACGCGGCAGAAAGGCCTCCACCCACCCGTTAACAGCACCGACCAGATCTACCACACGGTGCGAACCCTGCTCGGCACATGGCTGAGCAGTAACCCAAACGCCGAGATTCGATTGCTCGGCGTCGGTGGGAGCAAGTTGTCGCCAGCCGAGCAACGCGATTTATTCGCCGATGAGCAGGGATCAACGGACAATCCGGTCGATCGGGCAGTCGACGATATCCGCGATCGCTTCGGCAAGCTGTCAGTAGGCCGCGCCAGAACCTTGGAACGGCCATGAGTGATGTAGAATCGGTGTCTTAGTCAGGGCGCACGAGTTATGTATACCCGTTTTTTTGGTCTCAATGAGAAGCCGTTTTCAATAACGCCTGACCCGCGTTATTTGTTCATGAGCGCGCGCCACGGAGAAGCTCTCGCCCATCTCGTTTATGGCGTCACTGAAAGCGGCGGGTTCATGCAGCTAACCGGCGAAGTGGGTACCGGCAAGACGACGCTCGTCAGAACATTGCTGCTCAATCGAATGCCGGCCAACGCGAACGTGGCTGTCGTGCTTAACCCACAAATATCCGCGCTCGAATTTCTCGTCACGATTTGCGAAGAATTGCATATTCCGGTGCCTGACGATCGCAACAGCATCAAAGCACTCATCGATACGCTAAACGGTTATTTGCTGGAGGCTCATGCGGATGGCCGGCGAACGATTCTCGTCGTCGATGAAGCGCAGAATCTTGCGCCTGATGTGCTCGAACAGGTTCGATTGCTGACTAATCTGGAGACGGCCAAGCAAAAGCTGCTGCAAATTGTATTGATCGGCCAACCGGAGCTGCGCGAATTGCTGGCACGTAACGACTTGCGGCAACTCGCCCAACGAATTACCGGACGCTACCACCTCGAACCCTTATCCAGAGAGGAAACCGAACAATACATCGAACACCGTCTTAAAGTTGCCGGAGCTTTGGGCGAGGTGTTCGACACCAGCGCCAAGCGCGAAGTATTCCGGCTGACACAAGGCGTGCCGCGGCTCATCAACGTCATTTGCGACCGTGCTCTTCTCGGCGCATTCAGCATAGAAAGCCGACGAGTGAATCGTCGCATCATCCGTAGAGCGGCCACAGAAATCACGGGTAAAGCAGAGACCGCAATCACACTGCGACGGGCTTTGCCTGTCGTTGGTATTATCGCCGCCGTCGTCATCTCGGCAGGGTTCCTGTCCCTGCTGGAGGAGCGCAAACCCACAATCGATGCCGCCGTCGAAGCTGCTGTTCCCGCGATACAAGAGCCGACTGACGTCGCACCGGCATCGGAACCGGAGCCAGAACCAGCA